>CAZWNI010000005.1:0-22431 GCA_964635385.1 uncultured Oscillospiraceae bacterium | reverse complement strand
AACTTCTAAAATAATCTTCTGTTTGGGTGTTATAATGATTGCAAAAGCAATCATTACAGTTCCCACCTTGCCGGGGCCACAAAGGGTTGAATGAGAAACGTCAAAATCCTGACGTTTCGTGCCTGGCGGCGAAAACCAGCAGAAACCCAACAGATATTTCAAGGTGTAATAAAAGGCAGAATCTTTTGCAGAATCAGGGAGGAACCGCCATGACCCACCAGGAAACCACACTTTGTTCCACTCGCTACCCCATTATGCTGGTTCACGGCGTAGGCGCCAGGGATAGTTTAGATGGGCGTTATTGGCGGCGGATTCCCGATTATCTGCGAAAGCGGGGGGCGGTGGTGGAATTTGGCTTTCAGGACAGTTGGGCCACCGTGGAGCAGAATGCCGCCATGCTGGCCGCCCGGATCCAATGGGTGTGCCGGGAATACGGCTGCAAAAAGGTGAATCTCATCGCCCATTCCAAAGGGGGGTTAGACGCCCGGTACGCCATCTCCGCATTGGGCATGGAGGAGCAGGTGGCCAGCCTCACCACCCTTTCCACTCCGCATCACGGCAGCCGCACCGTAGACTTTTTCTTCCGCTTCCGGGGGATTCTCAAAGGGGCGGGGGTTCTGCTCAACTGCTGGTACCGCCGCTGCGGGGACGCCGCTCCGGATTTTTACCACACCCTCTATCAGTTTACCACCCAGTTTGCCAGCCAGTTTAATCGCCTCTACCCCCTGCCGGAGCCGGTGTACTGCCAGAGCTACGCCGCCACCCTCCGCTGTGGCTGGAGCAATATCGCTTATTGGCTGCCCCATCTTTTTGTCCGGCTGTTTGACGGGGACAATGACGGTTTGGTCAGCCTGGATTCCGCTCGTTTCGGCCAGTTTCAGGGGGTGCTGGAAAGCCCCCGGCGGGCAGGCATTTCCCACAGTGATCTGGTGGACGCCAAAGGAAGCTGCTTCACCCAGGAAAAACAGCCCGGCCGGATCAGCGAAATCTGTGAGTTCTATCGGGATGTGGCAGCCGGCTTAAAGGAAAAAGGATTTTGAAAAGGAGAAATAGCCATGAAACTCAGCCTTTGCCAAATCAAGCCGGATCGGGATTGGAAAACTTCCCTGGAGATTGCCCAAAAAGCCCTGGAACAGGCTGCGGCCCAGGGAGCGGAACTGGCCCTGCTGCCGGAACTGTTTCCCATTCCCTATGAGTTTTCTCTGGTGGAAAGCTGCGCCCAGCCCATAGACGGACCCATTGCCCGGCAGTTGGCGTCCTGGGCCAGAGAGTACGGATTGTGGCTGGTAGGAGGGACCTTTCCCCTTCAGGAAAAGGGAAAGCTCTATAACGCCTGCCCGGTGTACTCTCCCGCCGGGGAGTTGGCGGCCCTTCATAAGAAGATCCATCTCTTTCATGTGAAGATGGACACCCTTTCGGTGCAGGAAGGGGACTGCTTTTCCCCCGGCCGGGAAATCACCGTGTTTGACTCCCCCTGGGGGAAAATCGGGGTGGCGGTCTGCTTTGATTTGCGTTTTCCCAACCAGTTTCTCCGCATGGCGGAACAAGGGGCCAGGCTGATGGCGGCGCCCGCCGCCTTTAATACCGTCACCGGCCCCAGGCATTTCCGGCTGCTGGCTCAGGCCAGGGCAGTGGACAGCCAGAGCTTTGTGGCGGCCTGCGGTCCGGCGCTGGATGAAACTGCGTCCTACCACTCCTATGGACACAGCCTGGCGGTTTCCCCTATGGGAAAGGTGCTGGGAGAATTGGACAGCGCCCCCGGTATCCTCACCCTTTCTTTGGATTTGAAGCAAGGAGATACGGTGCGGAAAAAACTGCCGGTGCTTGCCAGTCAGAAACCCGGCTTAGACCGGCCCGGTTCCGCAGAAGGCGGGAATGGTAGATAGCTGTCGAGAAAAAGCCTGCAATAAAAGAAAATTGCACAAATATAGAACAGAGAAAAAAATAAAACCGTGTAACTCCACAATTTGTAAAAATCAAATTGGAAGTGATTTGACAATTATCCGTAGTGGGAGTATAATACATTTTGTTTGAACACCATATTTGTTTTTGCATCACAACGGGTTTGTTGAAGCGAAGTTGGAAAGGAAGGCAAAAAACAATGGCCAATGCAATTTATCAAATCAAAACAGCGAATGGTGCGCTGGTTCTGGAAGTGGTCAACACTGCTCTTCAGTTGGGGGCTGTGACCGGCGCTGACAATCAGAAGTGGGAGATGACCGGCAAGAAGAACGGTCAGGTCAGCTTTATCAATGTGGAATCTAAGACAGCGATTGATGTGGCTATGATGGGCACGGAAAACGGCACTCCTGTCCATGTCTGGCAGGTGCTGGATGACGCCTTGACTCAGAAGTGGATGGTGAAGGGTGACAAGATCGTCTCTGCTTTTGCAGCAGACAAAGTGCTGGACGCCGGTATGTTCCCCTCTGAGGGAAGCACCCTCCAGTTGTGGGACGACGTGGACGGCGACAGCCAGAAATGGGAATTGGTCAGTGTGACCCCTGCTCCTAAGAAGGCTCCTGCCAAGAAGGCCCCGGCAAAGAAGGCGCCTGCTAAGAAGGCAGAAACCGCTAAGACCGCCGCTGCGAAGGAGGAAGAAGCTCCTAAGGCTGCCGCTGCCAAGAAGGCAGAGGCTCCCAAAGCTACTGCTGCTGCCAAAAAGGAAACTGCTCCTAAGGCCGCTGCTGCCGCTAAGAAGGAAGCCGCTCCCAAGGCTGCTGCCGCTGCCAAGAAGGAAGAAGCTCCCAAGGCTGCTGCTGCGAAAAAGGAAGCTGCTCCGAAAGCCGCTGCTGCGAAAAAGGAAACCGCTCCGAAAACGGCTGCCAAAAAGACCACCAAGACAGCCAAGTAAGTGTTGGAATATTGCTGTAAAAACCCGGAAGAGTCATTCTTTCGGGTTTTTTGTTATTTCGGCCGGCAATATTCCGGAATTTTGTAAATTTTTTATGAAAAATAAAAACAATTTGCGAACAAAACCTTGTAATTCCAACTGCAATCTGCCACAATGAAAAGGAAGGCGAAAGCCTTGGCTTTTCAGAGGAGGCAATCAGTCAATGAACAGTATGACAGGTTACGGCCGCAGCCGCCAGGTGCTGGACGGCCGGGAAATTACTGTGGAAATCCGCTCGGTGAATCACCGGTATTTGGAATACAACGCCCGCATTCCCAGGATGTACGGCTATTTGGAAGAGAAACTCAAAACCTTTTTGCAGTCCTCGGTGAGCCGGGGCAAGGTGGAGGTGTCGGTAGGAATCCAAAACCTCACCGGCGGGGATACGATGGTGCAGATCAACCAGGCCCTGGCCAAAGGGTATCTGGACGCCATGCGCAGCCAGGCGGAGTGCCTGGGGCTGAAGGACGACCTCACCCTCTCTACCCTCACCCGCTTTAACGATGTGTTCACCTTGCAAAAGCTGGAAGAGGATCAGCAGGTCATCTGGAACGGTGTGCAGCAGGTAGCCCGGCAGGCTCTGGATCAGTTTTTGGAGATGCGCTGCCGGGAAGGGGAGCGTTTGAAGCTGGATTTGCTGCAAAAACTGGACCTTTTGGCGGAGCATGTGGCGGCAGTGGAGGAACAGAACCCCAAAACCGTGGCGGCTTATCGGGAGCGGCTGCTCCAAAAGATGGAAGAGCTGCTTGCCGACCGCAGCATGGACCAACAGCGGATTTTGCTGGAAGCAGGACTTTATGCTGAAAAGATCGCCGTGGATGAAGAGACCGTGCGGCTGAAGAGCCATCTGGATCAGTTCGCCCAGATGATGGAACAGTCCGGCCCGGTGGGACGGAAGCTGGATTTTCTGGTGCAGGAAATCAACCGGGAAACCAACACCATCGGCTCCAAAGCCCAGGATCTGGCGGTGACCCGCCGGGTGGTGGAGATGAAGAGCGAGATTGAAAAGATCCGGGAACAGATCCAAAACATTGAGTAGGAGGAACTGTGATGCAGTTGATTTCCATTGGCCATGGCAATGTGATCAACGCCCGTCGGATCATTGCCATTGTCAGCCCGGATTCCGCCCCGGTGAAGCGGATCATTCAGGAGGCCCGGGATCAGGGACTGCTGATTGACGCTTCCTGCGGACGGCGCACCCGGGGCGTGGTGGTGATGGACACCAACCATGTGATTTTAAGCTCTGCCCATCCCGGCACTTTGGCAGGCCGGGTAGACCCTGCCTGGCCGGAAGAAGAGGAAGAGAAAGGATGAAAGAGATGAGCCAAAAAGGATTGCTGCTGGTAGTGTCCGGCCCTTCCGGCTGTGGAAAAGGGACGGTGCTGGGTGAGCTGTTTGCCCAGCAGCCCGACACCTACTATTCCGTCAGCGCCACCACCCGCGCTCCCCGGCCAGGGGAAGTGGACGGAGTGCAGTACCACTTTTTAACCAAAGAGGAATTTGAAGAAAAGATTGCCGCCGGCCAGATGCTGGAGTATGCCCAGTATGCCGGCAACTACTACGGCACCCCGGCTCAGGCAGTGGACGAAAAGCTGGCCCAGGGGAAAAACGTGGTGCTGGAAATTGAGGTTCAGGGAGCCAAACAGGTGAAGCAGCGCCGTCCGGAAGCGGTGATGATCTTCATTATGCCGCCCAGCATGAAGGAACTGCGCCGCCGGCTCACCGAGCGGGGCACCGAAACCCAAGAGGTGGTGGAACGGCGGCTGGAAACCGCACGCCGGGAAATGCCCCAGGCGAAGGATTACGATTATATTGTATTTAACGACACCGTAGCGGAGGCGGCTCAGGATATCTGCGCCATTCTCCGTGCCCGGCACTGTCTGGCCCGGGAAAACCTGTCCCGGCTGGAGCAGGCCATTGAGGAAGCATGATTTGTACCGAAAGAAAGGAGATTGTTTGTTATGATGCACAGACCCAGCGTCAGCGAGTTGTTGAAGAACGGCGAAAGTTATTATTCTTTGGTGGTGGCGGTGGCCAAGCGTGCCCGGGAGATCACCGATGAAATGAATGAACAGGGCATGGAACTGACCGAAAAACCGGTGCAGACCGCAGTAGATGAATTTGCGAAAGGCAAATATAAAATCGTGGAAAGCAATCCGGAAGACGAAGACCTGTTTGAAGAGGAACAGAAATGAAACAGCCTACGTTACTGTTGGGACTCACCGGCGGGATTTCTGCCTATAAGCTCACCGATCTGGCCAGCCGTTTGACCAAAGAAGGAATCCGGGTGCTGACGGTGATGACCCAGTCGGCCCAGCAGTTTATCACTCCCCTGACCATGGAGACCCTTACCAAACAGCGGTGCTATACCCAGTTGTTTGACCGTCAAACCCCGGAGGAAGTCACCCATATCTGGCTGGCCCAGCAGGCGGACGCAGTGCTGGTTGCTCCGGCCACCGCCAATTTCCTGGCGAAGATGGCTTGCGGCTTGGCGGACGATTTGCTTGGCAGCACCCTTTTGGCCGCCACCGCTCCGGTGCTGGTGAGCCCCGCCATGAACGTCCATATGTACCGCAGCCCCGCCACTCAGCAGAACCTTGCCGTTCTGAAACAGCGGGGGGTGCAGATCATTCCTCCGGAAGAGGGACTGCTGGCCTGCGGGGAAACCGGGGAAGGGCGTTTGCCGGAAACCGAAACCCTGTACCGCTGGGTGAAAAAAGCCCTGACTCCGCAGGATCTGGCGGGCAAGCGGATTTTAGTCACCGCCGGGGCGACCCGGGAAGCCGTGGATCCCGTTCGGTTTCTCACCAACCATTCCACCGGCAAAATGGGCTACGCCGTAGCCCAAGCCGCCTGGCAGCGGGGGGCGGAAGTCACCCTGGTCAGCGGCGTTACCGCTTTGAAAAGTCCCGTGGGGGTGCGGCGGATTACCGCTGTCTCCGCCGCCGACATGATGGAAGCGGTGCAACAAAACTGGCAGGAGCAGGACGCCTTTGTCCTTTCCGCAGCGGTGGCGGACTTTACCCCGGAACACCCTGCCTGCCAGAAAATAAAAAAGGACGGCCAGTCCCAGCGCACCCTTTCCCTGGTCTCTACCCAGGATATCCTGGCCTGGCTGGGGGAACATAAAAAGCAGGGACAGCGTCTCTGCGGCTTTTCCATGGAGACGGAGCATTTGTTGGAAAACTCCCGGAAAAAGCTGGAGCGGAAAAAGGCGGATCTCATTGCCGCCAACAGCCTGACCCAGCCGGGAGCGGGCTTTGGGGCGGACACCAACTGCCTCACCCTCATCGGCCCGGATTGGGAAGAGCAGCTCCCCCTTATGTCCAAGGAAGACTGCGCCGGCATTCTGCTGGATAAGCTGTTGGGAGTCCTGCCTTAATGGAGACCCAGACTGTGGTTCAGGTTTACCTGGAAAAAACCGCATTTACCTTTGATAAGCCCTTTTCTTACCTTCTCCCCCTGGAGATGGAGGCACGGCCCGGCTGCCGGGTTCTGGCGCCTTTCGGGGCGGGGAACGCCCGCCGTCAGGGTATCGTTTGGGCGGTGGAGCGGCAGCCGGCTGCTCCGGGAATGAAAAGCGTGCTGGAGCTGCTGGACGCTGTTCCGGTGCTGGATGACCGTCAGCGGGAACTGGCCTTGTTTCTCTCCAGCCGCACCTTCACCCCGGTGTTTGAGTGTGTCCGGGCTGTCCTTCCCAGAGCCATGACCCTGCTGGTGCAGCGGCAGTATTGCCTGTCCCCTTCGGCGTTGAACGGGGAAGGGGAGGAGTTGAGCGAAGCCCAGAGGGTTTTGCTTTCCAAACTGCGCCAGGCGCAAACCTCCCGGCAGTTGGATAAGCTGGTGCTGGCTCAGTTGGCAGAGCAGAATCCGGCAATGGAGGAGCTGATTGCCCTGGGTCTGGTGGAGCAGCTTGGAATCACCCGCCGGAAGGTGGGGGATAAAACCCGGAAGATGCTCCGGCTCACCAGGCGTTACCTGGAACACCCGGAGGAGTTTTCCCTCTCTCCCAAGCAAAAGGCGGTGGCGGAATTTCTCCGCCCCATGGAGGGAGCGGCGGAAGGGGAGATCCTCTATTTCTGCGGGGTGACCTCGGTGGTGCTGAAAGGTCTGGAAAAAAAGGGGGCCGCCGTCCGCTATGAAAAGCGCATTGACCGTATCCCCAAAACCCGCCCGGAGCATTATCCTGATCCGGAAAACATCGCTCTCAGCCCCTTGCAGGAGCAGGTGTTCCAAGGGCTGAAGCAGTTGATGGAGGAACCTTCCCCTCAGGCGGCCCTGCTGTACGGGGTTACCGGTTCGGGAAAGACCCTGATCTACCAAAAGCTCATTCACCATGCCCTCAGCCAGGGGAAACAAGCCTTGCTGCTGGTGCCGGAGATCAGCTTGACCCCTCAGATGGTGCAGCGGTTTCAAAGCTGCTACGGCAAGCGGGTGGCGCTGATGCACTCCGGTTTGAGCCAGGGGGAGCAGTTGGACGAGTACCGCCGGGTGCAGGAAGGCAGGGCGGACATCGGAATCGGCACCCGCAGCGCCGTCTTTCTTCCCTTTTCCAATCTGGGAGTGATTATTCTGGACGAGGAGGGGGAGGCCAGCTATAAAAGCAGCGACTATGCCCCCCGGTACCACGCCAGAGAAGTGGCCAAGTTCCGTGCCGCCCAGCAAAACTGCCTGGTGCTGCTGGGAAGCGCCACCCCCAGCGTGGAAAGCTACTATTTCGCTCAAAAGGGGATTTACCATCTCTTTCTCTTAAAGGAACGCTACACCGGTTCGGTGCTGCCCCAGGTGTACCTGGTGGATCAAAAGCAGGAGCTGGTGCAGGGCAACACCGGTTCGGTGAGCCGGATTTTGGCCCAGCAGATCCGCGTGAACCTGGAGCGGAAGGAGCAGACCATTCTGCTGTTCAACCGCCGGGGCTACTTTACCGTCAGCCGCTGCGAGAATTGCGGCAAATCGGTGAACTGCCCCAACTGCGACGTCCCCTTGACCTATCACAAGGACAACGGCCGAATGATGTGCCACTACTGTGGTTATTCGGTGCAGCCTGCCTCCCATTGTCCCAGCTGCGGCAGCAGCCGGCTGCGGCTCTCCGGAGCCGGTACCCAAAAGCTGGAAGAGGAACTGAACAACCTGTTTCCCAACGCCCGGCTGCTGCGTCTGGACACCGACGCCGCATCTTCCAGGTACTCCTTGGAGGAAGCCCTGGCCGCCTTTCAGCGGCAGGAATACGACATTCTTCTGGGCACCCAGATGATTGCCAAAGGGCTGGATTTCCCCCAGGTGACTTTGGTGGGGGTGCTGAATGCGGACCAGGGGCTGTACACCCCGGATTTTCGGGGCGGGGAGCGGGTGTTCGACCTGTTGACCCAGGTGGTGGGGCGCAGCGGACGGGCGGGAAAACCCGGACGGGCCTTTTTGCAGTCCTTCCAACCGGATCACCCGGTGGTGCAGTACGGCGCCAACCAGGACTTTGAAGGCTTTTACCGGGAGGAAATCGCCGCCCGTAAGCTCCTGCTTTACCCCCCGTTCTGCGACCTCTGCCTGATCGGTTTTTCCGCCCAGAAGGAGGAGCGGGTGCGTTCCGGGGCGCTGGCCATGATGGAGCTGTTAAAACAGTCGGTTCAAAGCCACCCCGGAGTGGCGCTGAAAGCCCTTGGCCCCATGTCAAAACGGGTGTACCGGTTGCAGGGGCGGTATCGAATGCAGATTATACTCAAATGTCACAATCAAGCGCCCTTCCGCCGCTTTTTGCGGGACACCCTGGAGCTGGCCGGAAAAGACCGGCGGCTGCGGGGAGTGACCGTGACGGTGGACTTTAACGGCGCTGTGGAAGCATAAAGCAAAGAAAGGAAGCATAGGCACAATGGCACTTCGGAAAATATATCTGGAACAAGAGGAAATCCTCCATAAAGTGTGCCGTCCGGTCACCGAGTTCAATGAGCGGCTGTGGCAGCTGCTGGACGATATGGCCCAAACCATGTACCACGCCGATGGGGTGGGTCTGGCGGCCCCCCAGGTGGGGATTCTCCGCCGGGTGGTGGTCATTGACACCGGGGAAGGGCTCATCGAATTGGTGAACCCCAAAATCGTTATGAGCAAGGGAAGCCAACTGGAAGTGGAAGGCTGTCTTTCCTGTCCCGGAGAATACGGCAAGGTAAAGCGCCCGGCACGGGTGAAGGTGGAAGCCCAGAACCGTTACGGCGACCCGGTGGAATATGTGGGCGTGGAACTGCTGGCCCGGGCTTTCTGCCATGAAATCGACCATCTAGATGGCATTGTGTTTAAGGATAAGGTAGTAGAGATGGTGCAGGTGGAGGAATAATCCATCGGATCAGGAAGGAAGGACGCCAATGAAAGTGGTATTTATGGGTACGCCGGACTTTGCGGTGCCCTGCCTGGAAGCCCTGGTACAGGCCGGCTATCCCGTGGCCGGGGTGGTGACCCAGCCGGATAAACCCCAGGGAAGGAAGATGCGGCTCACCCCGCCTCCGGTGAAGGAGAAGGCCCTGGAATACGGCATTCCCGTGTTCCAGCCCCAGAAGATGAGGGAAGCGGGGGTATTGGAGCAGCTTTCCGCCTGGGAGCCGGAAGTGATTGTGGTGGTGGCTTATGGGAAGATTCTTCCCAAAGAAATTTTGGAGCTTCCCAAATTCGGCTGCATCAATATCCACGCCTCCCTGCTGCCTAAGTACCGGGGCGCCGGGCCCATTCAGTGGAGCGTACTCAATGGGGAAACAGAAACCGGGGTCACCTCCATGTATATGGAAGAGGGCTTGGATACCGGGGATATGATTCTAAAGGCAGCCACCCCCATCGGGGAAAACGAAACGGCGTCTGAGCTGCAAACCCGGCTGAGTAAGCTGGGAGCCCAGGTGCTGCTGGATACCTTAACGCTGGTGGAGCAGGGCAATGCCCCCAGAGAAAAGCAGGAGGATTCCCTTTCCTGCTACGCCCCCATGCTGGATAAGAGTTTGTCGCCCCTGGACTTTACCAAGCCCGGCAAGGAGATTCACCACCAAATCTGCGGCCTGGCGGATTGGCCCGGCGCCACTGCCAGGCTGGAGGGGAACACCATCAAGATTCTCCGCTCGGAATGGGTGGAGCAGACGCCGGGACAGCCGGGAGAAGTGACGGTGCAGGGCAAAAAGCTGCTGGTTGCCTGCGGGGACGGCAGCGGGGTGCGCCTTTGCATGGTGCAGCCCCAGGGGAAAAAACCCATGACCGACGCCGCCTTCCTCAACGGGCACTCTTTTGCCCCCGGCGCCAAATTGGAGTGATCCGGCCATGGA
This sequence comes from uncultured Oscillospiraceae bacterium, assembly GCA_964635385.1. Taxonomy (GTDB): domain Bacteria; phylum Bacillota; class Clostridia; order Oscillospirales; family Ruminococcaceae; genus Egerieicola. Next base: position 12,252 of record CAZWNI010000005.1, on the reverse strand, counting down.
ATCCATTTTCCAAAGGCATTTTATCGGCAAACGTTTTTTGCGGTACAGACAAAAAGGAGTGTTACCATGGGCTTTTTTCATGTTTATTGGGGCAGCACTTTCTATTATTTGATTTTGGTGGTGCCGGCCCTGCTGATTTCCATTTGGGCCCAGGTGCGGGTAAAATCCGCTTTCAGCCGGTACAGCCAGGTGTATAACAGCCGGGGGCTCACCGGCTATCTGGTGGCGCGGCAGATTTTGGACAGCAACGGGCTTCATCATGTACGGGTGGAGTGCGTTTCCGGTTCCCTCACCGACCACTTCGACCCCACCAAAGAGGTGGTGCGGCTCAGCCAGGCGGTGTATCATTCCCCTTCGGTGGCGGCCATCGGGGTGGCGGCTCACGAATGCGGCCACGCAATCCAGTACCAGCACGGCTATGTGCCCTTGAAAATCCGTAAGGCCATGGTGCCCGTCACCAATATCGGCTCTGCGTTGAGCTGGCCCATTGCTTTGGTGGGCCTGCTGATGGGGACGCCTTGGCTGGTGAATGCGGGGATTTTGCTGTTTGTCATCGTGGTGGTGTTTCAGTTGATTACCCTGCCGGTGGAGTTTAATGCGTCCCGCCGGGCGCTGAACATTCTCCAGCAGCGCCAGATGCTGGCTCCCGGGGAAGAATACAAAGGGGCGAGAAAAATGCTCACCGCCGCCGCCCTGACCTATGTGGCGGCGCTGCTGGTAAGCATTGCAAACCTGCTTCGTCTTTTGATTTTGGCCAATAGCCGGCGCAGATAAAAAGGAAGTGAAACCATGGCAGACCCGCAGCGCAAACTGGTGTTCCGGCTTCTGGAACAGGTGCGCACCCAAAAAAGCTATTCCAATCTGGCTCTGAACCACGCCTTAAGCCAGCCCGGTTTTTCCGGCAGCGCCGGATTTGTCAGCGCCCTGTTTTACGGGGTGCTGGAGCGGCAGATCACCCTGGACGCCGTGCTGGCTCCCTATCTCAAAGGCAAAAAGATCGATCCCCCGGTGCGCACCATTCTGCAGATGGGGCTGTACCAGATTCTCTTTTTGGACAGTGTGCCGGACAGTGCGGCGGTGAATGAATCGGTGCAGCTCTGTGTCCCCGCCAAGGTGTTTTCCGCCAAGGGACTGGTCAACGGGGTGCTGCGGCGGTTTTTGCGGGAAGGGAAACCCTTCCAACCCCAGCAGATGCCTCCCTGGCAGGCTTATTCCTGCCCGGAGTGGCTGTATAAAAGCTGGTGCGCCGATTACGGCAGGGATACCGCCTTGGATCTGATGCAGGCAGGACTGGGCCGCCCTCCCGTCACCGTGCGGGTGAACACCCAAAAAATTTCCACCCAGGATTTTGCCCAGGCTCTGGAGCGGCAGGGAGTGGAAGTTGTTCCCTGCCGTTGGGCGGAAGACGGGCTGGTGCTTTCCCGCACCGGGGGAGTGGAACAGCTTCCGGGGTTTGAAGAAGGCTGGTTTTATGTCCAGGACAGTTCCAGCCAGCTCTGCGCTTCGCTGATGGAAGCCAAACCGGGACAGCGGATCTATGACGTCTGCGCCGCTCCCGGCGGAAAGAGCTGCGCTTTGGCTTTGGAGATGAAGGATCAGGGGGAGATCCTGAGCTTTGATCTCTATCCCCAAAAGGTGGAACTGATCCGCAAAAATGCCGCCCGTTTGGGATTGGACTCCATCCGTCCCACCCAGTGGGACGCCTCGGTGTGGGACGAAACCAGGCCTTTGGTAGATGGGGTGCTCTGCGACCTGCCCTGTTCCGGCTATGGAGTGCTGCGGCGTAAACCGGAGATTCGCCAGCATCTCCCGGAAGACGGGGCGGCTTTGGCAAACCTTCAGCGGGAACTGCTTTCGGTCAACTGCCGGTACGTCAAGCCGGGGGGCGTGCTGATCTACTCTACCTGCACCCTGTCCAGGCAGGAAAATCAGGACAACGCCCTTTGGTTTTTGCAAGCCCATCCGGAGTTTGTTCCTCTGCCCCTTCCGGAAAAGCTGGGGGAACTGGGGTTGTTGGAAGGACATATGTTGACGGTGTTTCCCCACAAAGGGGACGGAGACGGATTTTTCATTGCCCGGATGCGCAAAAAGGCGTAGCTGGAGGAAGGAGAAAAGGAAAGTGGAACAGAAAGAGGATCTGCGCTCCATGGACTTGGAGGAAATGAGCGCTCTGTGCCGGGAACTGGGAGAACCTCAATTCCGGGCGAATCAGCTTTTTGACTGGGTCCACCAAAAGGGCGTCTCATCGTTTGAAGAGATGAGCAATCTCAGCAAAGCCCTGCGGCAGAAGCTGGCCCAGCGCTGTACCCTCACCACCCTCACCATGGCCCGGCGGCTGGAAAGCAGGCTGGATGAAACGGTGAAGTACCTTTACCGGCTGCCGGATGGGGAATCGGTGGAAACGGTGCTGATGAAGTACGAATACGGCTACAGCCTCTGCGTTTCCTGCCAGGTAGGCTGCAAAATGGGCTGCGCCTTCTGCGCCTCCACCAAGGCTGGGTTTGTGCGAAACCTCACTCCCGGGGAGATGCTGGAACAGGTTTACCGCACCCAGGCCGACCGGGGAGTCAAGGTAGGCCATTTGGTGCTGATGGGAATCGGGGAGCCTTTGGATAATTACGACACGGTGATGAAATTCCTCTCCCTGCTCCATCATTCCAAGGGACAGAATCTCAGTATGCGGAACATCAGCCTGTCCACCTGCGGCCTGGCGCCCAAAATTCGGGAACTGGCCCGGGAAAAATTAGGATTGACCCTCTCGGTGAGCCTGCACGCTGCCGACAATGAAACCCGCAGCCGGATCATGCCGGTAAACCGAATCTATCCCATGGAAGAGCTTCTGGCCGCCTGCAAGGAGTACACCGACCTGACCTCCCGGCGGATCAGTTTTGAATACGCATTGATTGCCGGGGAAAACGACACTCCGGACCAAGCCAAACAACTGGCCAAACTCTTAAAAGGGAAGCTGTGCCATGTGAATCTGATCCCGGTGAATTATGTGAAAGAAGCGGGATTTCATCCGGCTTTGCCGGGAAGGGTGCGGCAGTTTCAATCCATTTTGATGGAATACGGAATCAATGCCACGGTGCGCCGCACCCTGGGCAGTGATATAGCAGCCGCCTGCGGACAACTGCGGCGGGAAAACTCCTAAGGGAAGGAAGGAAAATCCATGATGATTTATGGAAAGACGGACATTGGTCGTCACCGCTCCTCCAACCAGGACGAATTTGCCTACTCCATCCTCAATGAACGAGTGTGCTTTGGTCTGGTTTGTGACGGCATGGGGGGAGAAAACGGAGGACAAATCGCCAGCACAACGGCCGCCCAAACCATCTATGAGCTTCTCCACGCCCATCTCACTGCGGAACTCACCGAAGAGCAGGTGAAGGCAGTGCTGGTTCAGGCCGTGAGCCAGGCCAATGAGGCGGTGTACCGCCGCTCCCTCCAGGAGCCGGAATATTCAGGCATGGGCACCACCGCTGTGGTGGCGGTGGTGTTGGACGGAAAAGGCTATGTGGTTCATGTGGGGGATAGCCGGGCTTACCGCTTTAAGGCGGGGGAGCTGAATCAAATCACCAAGGACCACTCCCTGGTGCAGAGTTTGGTGGATCAGGGCAAGATCACCCAGGAACAGGCCAAGAACCACCCCCAGAAAAATATGATCACCCGTGCGGTGGGGGTAACCGGTAAGGTGGATATTGATTTTGTCTCCCTGGGGGATCTGGGAAGCGGCAGCATCTTGTTGTGCAGCGATGGATTGAGCGGATTGTGCGAGCAGTCGGAAATGGAGGAGATCCTTTTGCAAACCCCGCCCAACCAGGTCTGCGAAACGTTGGTGGAGCAAGCCAACCGGAACGGCGGCTTTGACAATATCACAGTTGTGTATGTCTGCTGAATGCAGCAGGAGGACGGAATAAAAAACAGTCTGAGGAGGGCTTTTAGTGAATCAATACATTGGAAAACGGCTAGATGGACGGTATGAGATTTCGGAGCTGATTGGCATCGGCGGCATGGCAGATGTCTATCTGGCCAACGATATCACCACGGGCCGGAATGTTGCGGTAAAGATCCTAAAAGAGGAATACCTGACCAACGAGGATTTCAAGCGCCGTTTCCGCAATGAGAGCAAAGCCATTGCTCTGCTGAGCCACCCCAACATTGTGAAGATCTATGACGTCAGCTTTGGGGAACGGATTCAGTTCATCGTAATGGAGTACGTCCCCGGCATCACCCTGAAGGAATACATTCAACAGCAGGGGAAGGTGGGCTGGAAGGAAACGGTTCATTTCACCGTGCAGATTTTAAGGGCGCTGCAACACGCCCACGACAACGGCATAGTCCATCGAGATGTCAAGCCTCAAAACGTCATGCTGCTCCAGGACGGCACTGTAAAGGTGATGGACTTCGGCATCGCCCGGTTCGCCAGGGAAAACGGCCGGACCATCTCGGAAAAAGCCATCGGCTCGGTGCATTATATCTCCCCGGAACAGGCCCGGGGCGAGGTGGCAGATGAGCGCAGCGACATTTATTCCATGGGTATCGTCATGTATGAACTGCTCACCGGCCAGCTTCCCTTTGACGGCGAAAGCCCGGTCGCCATTGCCTTAAAGCAGATGCAGGCGGAAGCGAAGCGTCCCAGGGAGCTGAATCCCGACATTCCGGAAGGGCTGGAAGAGATCATCATGCGGGCCATTCAGAAGGACCCGGATCTGCGTTATCAGTCTGCCTCGGAAATGCTGCGGGATATTGATGAGTTTAAGCGCAATCCCAGCGTGATCTTTGAGTATAAATACTTTATCGACGAAGCCACCACCCGGTATTTCGACACCCCTGATTCGGAAGAAGGAGAGGACGGCAAGAAAAAGAAGAACAAAAAGGAGAAGGGGAAAAACAAGGACGGCAAAAAAAAGAAGAAGCGAATGAGTACCTCCATGCAGATTTTGCTGGCCGTGACCGGCGCCTGCGTGCTGGTGGCCATTGTGGCCCTGGTGATCTTCTTCACCGCCCTGAACCAGTCGCCGGCTTCCTTCCAGCTCTATGATCTGGTGGGCTTAAACTACAACGACGTGCTGGACGATTCCGCATACGACCAGATTGAACTGGAAATTTCCTCTACCGAACTCAGCGACGAATACGAAGAAGGGATTATTATCTCTCAGGACCCCAAAGCCGGTACTTCGGTGCGGGAGGGAAGCGTCGTTCGTGTGGTGGTCAGCAGCGGACTTCAGTTGTATACGGTGCCTGATGTGTCCGGCATGAGCCAGGAAGCGGCGGAATCTGCGCTGACCAGCGCCGGATTTGTCACCACCGTAGTGCAGCAATCCGACGATTCGGTTTCATCTGGCTCGGTGATCAGCACCAGCCCCGCCGCCAATGAAGAGGTGAAAAAGGGCAGTACCGTCACCATCTATGTCTCCACCGGTTCCCGGAATCTGACCACGTTGACCTCGGTGCCAAACGTGGTGGGAATGACCCGCTCCGAAGCGGAACAGGAACTGAGCAATTTTGATTTGGTCGCAGCCTTTAACGAGGTGGACAGCACCCTGCCCGCCGGCCAGGTCATCAGCCAAAACTACGAGGAAGGCGCCAGGGTAGCGGAAGGAACCACCGTCACCCTGGAAGTCAGCAGCGGCAATGCGCCTCAGCAAACCGTCAGCTGTTCGGTGAGCGTGGGGGATACCAGCCAGTACGCCAGCCAGAGCTACACCGTCAACGTCACGGTGGACGGCTCCGATGCCGGCAGCTTTACCTTCAATCCCGCCAGTTCTTCCACCGTCAGCTTTGATGTCAGCGGCCGGAGCACCTCCTCCACGGTGACCTTTACCATCGGAGGACAGACGTTTGCCCGGTTTACCGTAAACTTCCAGACCGGCAGCGTCAGCAATACGTCTTTGAATACCGGCCTGTTGGAGACGGCGTCGTCCACGTCCTCCAGTTCCAGCAGCACCAGCTCCGCCACCGCTTCCGGTTCGGATACCAGCTCCACCACCAGCACTGGGTCCGCCGCCAGCTCCACCACTTCCACGACAGAAGAATAATCCATAAAGGCAAGTCTGAGCAGGCGGGATCGGTATGATTCCGTCTGTTTCGGCATCAGGAACAGAAAGGATCGGCACATGGAACAACAAGGCAGAATCATCACTTCATTGGGCGGATTTTATCAAATAGCCCTTCCTTCCGGGGAAATGCTGGAATGCCGGGCCAAAGGGAAATTCCGCAAAGATCAGCAAAAACCCCTGGTGGGGGATCTGGTGACGGTGGAGCAAAATGAACAGGGATTGAGCATGGTCAGCGAAATCCTTCCCCGGAAAAATCAACTGGTGCGTCCTCCTTTGGCCAATTTGGACCAACTGGTGCTGGTGACCAGTTTGGCGGACCCCTCCCCCAACCGGCTGGTGCTGGATCAACTCATCGCTGTGGCAGAGCATCAGTCCATCGCCCCGGTGGTGGTGTTTACCAAGGCGGATCTGGCGGAGCCCCAGCCCATTTTTTCGGTGTACCAAAAGGCGGGATTTCCCACCTTTGCCGTCCGGGAAGACCAGCCGGATACCGCCCAGCCTATCCGAGAGGTGCTGCAAGGCAGAATCAGCGCCTTTACCGGCAACACCGGGGTGGGGAAATCCACCTTGCTGAACCGGCTGTATCCCCAGCTCCATTTGGATACCGGCGAAATCAGCAAAAAGCTGGGCCGGGGCCGGCACACCACCCGTCAGGTAATGCTCTACGCCCTGCCGGAAGGAGGCTATGCGGCGGACACCCCCGGCTTTTCCGCCATGGACTTTCTCCGCTATGTCCCCATTCGCAAAGAGGAACTGGCGGACTGTTTCCGGGAATTTGCTTCCTATGCGGATCACTGCCGGTTTACCGGCTGCTCCCACACAGTGGAAAAGGGCTGCGCTGTGCTGGCGGCTCTGGAAGCAGGGGAGATCGCCCCCTCCCGGCATGAAAGTTACTGTGAACTGTATCGCCAGGCCCAGCAGATCAAGGACTGGCAGTGGAAAGAGGAGGAATCGAGAAGATGAAACAGGCAGTGCTGTTGGCGGCAGGCCCTATTTCCCACCCGGAAACCTTCTCTCTGCCCCCGGAGGCTTTTTTGGTCTGCGCCGATGCCGGATACCGTTATGCCCAGGCGTTGGGACGGGAACCGGATTTGATTTTAGGAGATTTTGACTCCGCACCTCCCCCGAATAGTCCGGCCCAGCGGCTTACTTTCCCGGTGGAGAAAAACGATACCGACACTATGCTGGCCATCAAGGAGCTGCACCGCCGGGGATACCGGAAGCTCACCATCTATGGCGGCACCCACGGCCGGCTGGACCACACCTTCGCCAATGTCCAGAGCTTGAGCTGGGCGGTGCGCCACGGCATGGAGGCGGTGCTGGTGGATGAATCCAACCGGGTTCAGGTGTTCCTGCCGGGATACTACACCATTTCCAAAGAAGGCTGCCGGCACTTTTCCCTCTTTTCCCTCAGCCCGGAAACCCGTGGAATTACCCTTACCGGCGTTTATTATCCCTGTGAGGATTTGACCCTCTCCCGGCTGTTCCCTCTGGCGGTGAGCAACCATCTGGTAGAGGAACAGGCATCTCTTTCCTTCACTGCCGGGGAACTGCTCTGTATCCAGTCCAAAGCAGGGTAATCACCCGGAAAGAAAAAACTCCATATACTGGTATTACAGGCGGAGGAAAGGCCGAAACAGAGCGCTTGCCCTGTTTCTTCAAAGGAGGGTCAGTGATGCGGCTTCCAAAAAAAGGAAAATGCAATCTGGGGGGCGCAGCGCTGACAGCTGCGGGGATTCTCTTGTTTGCGCTGTACTTTCTGCGGTGGATGCTGCCCTGGCTGGGGCTGATCTTTCTTGTTGTAGGAATCGTCTGCCTGCTGCGGTAAACGAGGAGGGAGTTTGGGTGAAGGTCGTAGTCGTGCGCAGTCCCCGGTTTTTGCGGGGGATTTTGAAGGCTATCTTTCATTTGGAGTGACAGGAAACGGGAGAGGCGGTGCAGGCAGACTGTGCCGCTTTTTCTTTTGTTTTCAGTGGACAGGGTTAGGAAAACTGGGTATAATGGAGAAAATAAATTGGGAGGGTTTCCCGTGAAAATCGAAATCGGTCAAGAATTTCCCCGGTATTTTCAGCCTGCTCTGTGCGCTCCCGCCCTTGCCGTTCATCGCTAAACCTTCCGAACCTTCCTCAAGATAGATTCGTTCCCAGCGTTCGATGATACCGTGGTCATTGATATTAAACCTTCGCTTTGTTTCGCTTACACTTAAATTTCCCCATCTCATTGTTTCTACCACCATTTGCTTGAATTCCGGTGTGTAGCGTTTGTTTGGTACCCCTTTTGGCATAATAATGCACCCCCTTGTTACCCAGTATATCATACTGTCTAACAAATGGGGTGCAGTTCAGTTTCAGGAAAGCGCCGGAGTTTTGCCGCTTGATTTTATGCGGACCGCCGAACACCTCGCAGCGCTCCCGCTGCGCAGCAGAGCAGGAATACCACCAGGTCCGCAATGACCACCGTAGCCCCGGTGGGAGTGTTGAACAGGTAGGACACCAACAGCCCCGCCAAAAAGCAGAATACCGAAATACAGGCGGCAAAAAGGATCACGCTTTTGAAACTCTTGCACACCCGCATGGCGGAAAGGGCGGGGAAGATGATCAGGGCGGAAATCAACAACGCCCCCATCATTCGCATACCCAGCACAATGGTTACTGCCGTCAGCACGGCGATGAGAATGTTGTAGCCCCCGGTGTGGATGCCGGTGGCGTGGGCAAAGTCCTCGTCAAAGGTCACGGCGAAGATCCGGCTGTAAAACAGCAAAAACAAAATCAGCACGGCGACGGACAGCACCACCGACAGTACGACGTCGGCGTTGCTCATGGCTAAAATGCTGCCGAAGAGATAGTTGTTTACGTCGGTATTCATTCCGCTGGTCAGGGACACCGCCATAACGCCGATGGCCAGCGAACTGGTGGAAATCAGGGCGATGGCGGAATCCCCTTTCAGCTTGCGGCTTTCGCTGATCCGCAGAAGGAAAAAGGCGGCGATGATCACCACTGGCACCGCTACCCCTAAAGGAGCCAGATTCATCACAGCGGCCAGCGCTAAGGCGCCAAATCCCACATGGCTCAGCCCGTCCCCGATCATGGCGTAGCGCTTCAGTACCAGGCTCACCCCCAGCAGGGCGGCGCAGAGGCTGATCAGCAGCCCCACCACCAAAGCCCGGGTCAAAAAGGTGTAGGAAAACATGGCTTCCATGGCTTCAAGCATGGCTGCGGCCCCCTTTCAAAAATTCCTGTCCCACCTGGCTGTGGACGTACTCCCAGGCCGGCCCGAAAAACAGGGGCCGGTGGCGGAGGTGGAGAATGTGGCTGGCCTGGTCAATGGCGGCCTGAATGTCGTGGCTGACCATAATGATGGTGATGCCCTCCCGGTTCAGGGAGGCGATGATTTTGTAAAATTCAGCGGTGGCCATGGGGTCCAGCCCCGCTACCGGCTCGTCCAACAGCAGCAGCTTTTCGGTGGCGCAGAGAGCCCGTGCCAACAGCACTCGCTGCTGCTGGCCGCCGGACAGCTCCCGGTAGCATTTCTTTTTCAGTTCCGATATTCCCATTCGGCGCAGGTTGCCTTCTGCCCGGTGTTTTTCTTCCCGGTTGTAGTAAGGACGCAGCCCCCGGCGGTTGAGGCAGCCGGAAAGGGTGACTTCAAACACTGAAGCGGGGAAGTCTCGCTGGAGGGTGGTTTGCTGGGGAAGGTAGCCGATCTGGTTTTGCCGCAGCCCATCCCCGAAGGCAATGCTCCCCTTGTTGACGGTTTTCAACCCCAGAATGCTTTTCATCAGGGTGGATTTGCCGGAACCGTTTTCCCCCACGATACACAGGTAGTCTCCGGCGTTGACGGTAAAGCTCAAATCCTCCACCACCACCTGCCCTTCGTAGGACAGCATCAGGTTTTTGCAGGTAAGTAATGCCATTTAATTCAACGCCTCCTTCAGGGATTCTACGTTGCGCTGCATCAGGGAAAGGTAGGTTTCCCCGGAATTGAAATCGTCTGCGGTGATGTTGTGGCAGGTGTAGAAGGTTTCCACTGTGGCTCCAGAGGAATCGGCAATGCTTCTGGCAATGTTGCCGCTGCTCAGCTCAATCTGATACACCACCGGCGCTTCTTCTTCCTGCACCAAATCAATCAGTTTCGCCACAGTCGCGGCGCTGGGCTCCGTTTCCGAAGCACAGCCGGGGAAGGCGGCGTAGTAGTTTAAGCCGTATTCCCGGACAAAATAGAGCAGGGGGAACCGGTCCCCGAAAAATAACGTGTTCCGTGCTGCGCTGCCGATGACCTCCCGGAACGCCTCGTCCAACTGCTCCAGCTCAACCAGGTAGGCTGCGGTGTTGGCCTGGTACTGCGCTGCATTGTCGGGATCAATTTCACACAAGGCGTCGCAGATAGCCTGGGTGATCAGCATGGCATTTTTAGGGCTGGTCCAGACATGCTCGTCGTACTCCTCCTCCTCAAGGTGGGTGCCTTCCTGCTCCTCAGGGTTTTCCAGCACATTTTCGGTGTCCTCCTCCAGAGGCTCCACCACCTCCATCAAGGAAAGGATCACCATATCCGAGGTATCCATTCCTTCCAGCACGTCTTCGATCCAGGCGTCGCTTTCCCCGCCCACATAAATGAAAAGATCGCAGTTTTCAATGGCGATGATGTCCTGGGGAGTAGGCTCATAGGAATGCACCTCCTGTCCCGGACGCAGCAGCATGGTGAGGCTGTCGCTTCCCCCGATGACCTGCCGGGCAAAATCATATTGAGGGAAGATGGTAGCTACCACACTGAGCCCCTCCTCCTGTTTTTCCGAGACGGAACAGCCGGAAAAAATGCCCGGCAGCAGTATGCCGGTCAGCAGCAGGCATAACAGTCGTTTCAAAATCATTCTTGGCTCCTGTCTGTATTTGAGATTTAATTTGAGAATCAATCTCATTTTCTATGCTATTATACCATGGCCGGCCAAAAAGTCAAGACAGACGGAGAATATTCACCCTTTCACAACGGTTTATTCAAAATATTTTGCTAGAGTATTGTTGTATATTTTTATCTAAAAGGAGGAGAATGGGGTTGCGGCATTCCACCAATCAAAAACTGGCCTTTCTCATCAAAGCTTTTTATGCGGCGGTGTGGGTGCTGCTGGCTTTTTTGGCCTGGAAAGTGGCAGGGCTGATCTGGCCGTTTTTAGCGGCGCTGGTGCTGGTCGGGTGTATCCATCCGTTGGCCCGGTTCCTGCATCGGAAGATTAAGGTCAACCAAAAAGTGTTGTCGGTTGCTTTTTTAGTCCTGTTGTACGGCGGCGTGGGCTTTGGGTTGTTCTTCCTCTGTACCCGTCTGGTGTTTGGGCTGCAAGGGCTGTTTACCAAGCTGCCGGACTATTACCGCACCACCATTCAGCCTTTGCTGGAAAATTTTAACCTTTGGGTCCAAAATTGGCTGGCAGGGATGCCGGCGGAGCTTACCTCCAATTTAGGGACCATCGGAGAAACAGTGTCCAACGCCCTCAGCGACTTTATCGGAGATATTTCCCAGCAGGGCATCTCTTTGGTGACCGGCTGGATCAATGGGATTCCGGAGCTGCTCCTCTCCATCGCCTTTGTGATTTTAATGTCTTTTTTTCTCGGCCTGCATTATGAAACCGTGGTGGCGTTTCTTCGCCGGCAGCTTCCCAAGCGCTGGGAAGAAAAACTGGGGAAATTAAAGCAGCTCAGCAAAACCACCGTAAAGAATTACCTGAAAGCGGTGTTGATTTTAATGTTCTGCACCTTCGGGGAGCTTTGTGTCGGTTTTCTCATTCTGGGGGTGGACAAATCAGTGGCGCTGGCGGCGCTGATCGCCTTGTTTGACGCCTTGCCGTTGCTGGGCACCGGGGGAATTATGATCCCCTGGGTGATTATCGAACTGCTGGGTCAGAACTATTCCCTGGCCTTGGGGCTGGCGATTCTGTATGCTGTGGTGACGGTGATCCGCAATTTCATCGAACCCAAGGTAGTAGGGGATCAGCTGGGCTTAAACCCGGTGGTGAGCCTGGTGGCCATCTACCTGGGCTACCGGGTGCTGGGGGTTGTGGGAATGGTACTGTTCCCTATTTTGGCGCAGCTTTTGATCCTGCTTCATAAGCATGGTATGATTCACCTGTATCGGGAAGGGAAGCCGCAGGAGTTGTCCCAATCGGAGCCGGAGGCCAAAACTTAGTTGGTGTTTAGACTTCCCC
>CAZWNI010000004.1:0-22592 GCA_964635385.1 uncultured Oscillospiraceae bacterium | reverse complement strand
AACAAGCCTTCGGCGTGTTTCTCACCAAAAACTTTTATGTTTTACTTTTTCGACAACCTGGGTTATTTTCCTAAAAAACAAACTTTTGCTATTGAAAAAACCTGCCGCCTTGTGCGACCAAGGACAGCAGGTCTTTTACCGAGTGTTTATCCTTCCGCCAACGCTTTTCCCAAAGCGGCGCAGGCGGTCTGGGCATCGTCATCTGGCGCTTCATTGCAGATTACGCTTTCCGCAACCAGCACAGCGCCATCGGAAGCGCACTGTTCTTCCCAGTTACGCATCCATTCTCCGTCACCCCAGCCGTAAGAGCCGAACAGGGCGATTTTCTTCCCTTGCAGGTTGCTTTCACAACCGTTGAACATCGGCTCAAATTCGCTGTCTTCCAACTGTTCGCTGCCCATGGAAGGGCACCCGAACGCTACGGCATCATAATCCGCCATCTGCCCTTCGCTAAATTCTGCAGCGGTGAACAGATCCACCTCTGCCCCGGCTTCTTTGGCCCCTTCCGCCACTTTTTGCGCCATGGCTTCGGTGTTGCCTGTACCGCTCCAGTATACTACTGCAATTTTGCTCATGTGAAAAACCTCTTTTCTGTTTTTTATGTCAAGCAGCTACGGTAAGCTGCCAAACACTCCGTCCCTGCCGCCACAACCGGCAGTACACTTCCCGGCATTTTTGGTATTTGGCAAAGAGCTTTTCAGCTTGGGCGGGGTCGCCGTACACCTTCCAGCAGCCGGCGCATTTGCAGTTCTTGCCACGGTTCTGGATAAACCCCCGCACATCGTCCAACGGATACCCCAGGAATATTCCAATTTCATGGGGAAACCCCGGTTCCGTGGAGAGCTTCTGCCGCAAACGGCTTAACGTATCGCCGGGTGTTGCGTTAGGATACCCGCACTGTTGCAGAAACGCCCCTACCCCCGGTTTGGTCAGGTCACGTTTCAGCAGATCCATTCGGTAGACGTAAATCAACGCCTGCTGGGCCTGTTCTTTCAGCAGCAGTACCTGCACTCCCTTTTTCCCCAGCAGCCGGTTCCAGGTCAAAAGCTGCTGTTCCAATTCCTGGCGGCTGCCTACGGGAATGCGAAACAGATTGGCGGATTTCAACCCGGCCAACGTAGGAGAACAATGTTTGATCAAATAATGCTCAAAACTCATTCTATCCCTCCAGCGGCAGCAGGGAAATGCTGTGCCAGCAAAGAGTGCAGTGCAGAAGCACTGCTGGAAGCCACATGGGCAACCGGGATTTTGTTCCGCTTGGCTTCTTTCGATGCACTGATCACCATTTTATGGGAAACGGTGTTGGTAAAGACAATCAAAAGATCCGGGCTGCCCATTTTCTTTTTTAAGGAACCGCTTTCCTTTGTAAACACTTTTGCTTTGCAGCCATACCCTTTGCAAATGTTTTTGTACTGACACTCCATGCATTCGTTTCCGCCGACAATTACAATACTCATAGCTTTTCCCTTTCCGGTGATACTATTCCAAAATTAGCTTTAGCTAACTCATAGCCAAAGAAAAAAGCTACTTGAATTAGCTTTATCTAACAGAAATTAGAATAGCATAACAGCATAGGAGTTGTCAAGTGTCATTTCCCGAAAAATAAAAAATTCACAATTTGGAAAATGGGTAAAAATTCTCCCGGCGCCCTCTGCTTTACCAGAGGGAACCGGGAGGAAGGGATCAGAAAGAATATTGAGCTTTTACCTCCTGCACAACAGACAAGATGGTATCTGCTGTCTGCTCCAAATGCTCTTGGGTATGGGCTGCTGAGACAAACATGGCCTCAAACTGGGAAGGAGCGATATAAATTCCCCGTTCCAGCATACGGTTAAAGTATGCGGAAAATGCTTCTAAATTGCATTGGCACACTTGGGTATAGTTGTCCGGCGCTTTCTGGCAAAAAAAGGGCGAAAGCAGGGAACCCACCCGGCTGACCGGGATTCCCGCCTGCACAAACGCCTGCTCCAGCAGAGCGCCTTTTTCTTCCAGAGCAGGATAAATGGCGTCCTGCTGCTCCCGGAGGATCCGCAGGGTAGCCAGTCCGGCTGCTGTGGCGATGGGGTTTCCGGAAAGGGTGCCGGCCTGATACACTCCGCCAAGGGGCGCTACCATGGACATAATCTCTTTCCGTCCGCCGTACGCCGCCAAGGGCATGCCGCCTCCTACAATTTTTCCAAAGCAAGCCAGATCCGGAGAAATCCCGTACCGCTGGGCTGCCCCGCCGTACGCCACCCGAAAGCCGGTAATGACTTCATCGAAGATCAGCAACGCTCCGTTTTCGCTGCACAAGCGGCGAAGCTGCTGCAAAAATCCTTCCGCCGGGGGAACTACCCCCATGTTGGCGGCGACCGGTTCCAGAATGACGCAGGCAATCTGTCCGGGATTAGCGTCAAACAGGGCCTGGACGCTTTGCGGGTCGTTGTACTCCGCCACCAGGGTCTGCTCCGCATAGGAGGCAGGCACCCCCAAACTATCCGGAAAAGCCCCTGTCAGGCAGCCGGACCCGGCTTTTACCAACAACCCGTCGGAGTGACCGTGATAGTTTCCGGCAAATTTCACGATCTTATCCCGGCGGGTATATCCCCTGGCCAAGCGGATAGCAGACATGGTGGCTTCGGTGCCGGAATTGACCAGCCGCACCTGTTCCAGATAATCTCCGGCTTGGCAGATTTCCTCCGCCAACTCTGTTTCCCGCTGGGTGGGTGCGCCGAAGGTCAAGCCGTTTTGAACCGCATCGGCAACCGCTTTCTGCACCTCCGGCCTGGCATGGCCCAGAACCAAAGGCCCCCAGCTCATAACGTAGTCCAGGTATTTCCTTCCCTCTGCATCTTGGAGCCAATCCTGCTGCCCTTTTTGGATAAACAAGGGATTGCGTCCCACGGCCCGAAACGCCCGCACCGGAGAATTGACGCCCCCAGGAATCACCCGCTTTGCCTGCTCAAACAATTCATCGGAACGGCTCATTGCTTTCCCTCCTGCCAGTTGACATAATCCAAAGCATGGTAGGTGATGACCAAATCTGCTCCCGCCCGGAAAAAAGCGGTGAGGATTTCGGTAACGATCCGCTTTTCGTCAATCATGCCGGCTCCGGCGGCAGCTTTCACCATAGAATATTCCCCGCTGACGTTATACACCGCCAATGGCCGAAGGGTGAGTTCCCTGGCTTTTGCAACAATATCCAGATAAGACAAGGCGGGTTTCACCATCAAAATGTCCGCTCCCTCCTCCTGGTCGGCCAGCAATTCCCGCAACGCTTCCCTTCCGTTGCGGGGGTCCATCTGGTAGGACTTCCGATCCCCCTGCTGCGGGGCAGAATCCGCCGCATCTCGGAAGGGACCGTAAAAGGCGGAAGCAAATTTGGCGCTGTAACCCATAATGGGGATTTGGGTGTATCCCGCTTTATCCAAAGCTTGGCGAATGGCGGCCACGACACCGTCCATCATGGAGGAGGGCGCCACCATATCCGCCCCGGCCTGCACAGCACACAGAGCTGCCTTGGCATGGAGCGGAAGGGAAGCGTCATTTTCCACATCTCCATGTTCCAGCACACCGCAGTGGCCGTGGCTGGTGTATTCGCACAGGCAGATGTCCGCTGCCACCAGCAGCTCTTTTCCTTGTCGGCGGCAGTAATCTTTGATAAAGCAGATGGCGGTGGGGGCAATCCC
Organism: uncultured Oscillospiraceae bacterium; assembly: GCA_964635385.1. GTDB lineage: Bacteria > Bacillota > Clostridia > Oscillospirales > Ruminococcaceae > Egerieicola. Next base: position 18,924 of record CAZWNI010000004.1, on the reverse strand, counting down.
CTCCGAGCGTTGACAGTCACTGCCGGTTTCATCTTTGTGCTGGGGAATGCCGAACACCATCACCCCGCCGATGCCCGCCTGCAATACTGCGTCCAATAATTCCGGCAGCCGGTCGACACTGTAGCGGTACACGCCCGGCATCGAGGACACTTCTTCTTTGATTCCAGTGCCCCACTGCACAAAAACGGGATAGATCAATCCACGCACCTTAATTTGGGTTTCAGCCACTGTATCCCGAAACAGCGGGGATTTTCGCAGTCTTCTCAATCGTTCCATATTGTTTCCTCCAATGCCGAGGCAGCCATATTTGCCAATGCTTCCGCCGTAGCTTGATGGGCTGCTTTGGGCTGATATCCATATTCCTTTACTGCCTGCGCTGTCTCTTCCCCGATGCAGACCGTCAGTATTCCTTTTGGCAGCCGGCAGGTTTTTAACAGCGCTCTGGCGCCCTCCGCCGAGCCAAAGGTAATGGCTTGAAGGGGCGGGACAGATAGGGTCAGTTTTGCCGAAACGGACGGAAGACGCTCCGGAACCGTCACCGTTTCGTATACATGAAATGGAGTGCCTGCTTGCAGCAAAACAGGGCTGCTGACCTTAGCCCGGAGCAAAGCGACCTGTTCTCTCGGAAGATGCAGATCCAGCAGCTTGCGGCAAAGGGCTTTGGCCGTATATTCCTCCGGCATAAGGTCCGCCGTAAAGCCATACTGCGCTAACCGATCCGCCGTGTGGCGTCCGATGACTGCAAATTTTTTACTGCCAAACCGGCGCAGATCCAGCCGCAGTTCCCGTACCCGCCGAAAAAAACATTCCACCCCATTGCCGGAGGTAAATACCAGCCAGGAAAAATGATCCATTCTTTGGAAAAAACGGTCAAAATCCAGGGGGTGAATGAGGGAATACCCGCAGTCCAATGGAAACAAGCCTTTTTTCAGCAAGGCATCGCTGACCCGGCGGACATGGGAAGGGGTTCCGGTGACTGCCACCATGGGGGCGCCGGAGGAGTTCTCGTTGCCGGTCGGCTTCCCCAGTGCAAAGGCGCATACCTTCCCCACCAATATGATCAAAGGCGCAGGAAGGCACTGAGCCAGGGTTTGCAGCTCCGACAAGCTTCCTCGCTTTACAGAAAAATCTTTGCTTCCCGCCTGAGAGAGGACAGCTGCCGGCATGGAGGGGTCCATTCCGCCGGAAAGCAGGTCGTTTTGGATCTTTGCCGCCGCCTGCTTTGCCATGAGAAACACCAAAGTGTCGGTGGAAGCTCCTAAGCTTGTAAAGTCAATTTCCTTGTCAGCTAAATGAGCGGTATGAACCTGGAATCCCTGCGACAATCCACGGTGGGTGATGGGAATGCCGGCAAGTTCCGCCGCTGCAATGCAGCTGCTGATGCCGGGAACGGCGTATCCCTGGACACCATTTTCCTCCAGCACAAGCAGTTCTTCCCCTCCCCGGCCAAACACAAAGGGGTCGCCTCCCTTCAAACGAACTGTCAAGGGGTACTCCTTGCCGCATTCCACTAAAATCCGGTTGATTTCCTCTTGCTTTGCGCTGTGGTGTCCGGCGCGTTTTCCTACAAAAATCTGTTTGCAGTCTGGAGAGCAAAGCTCCAACAGCTCATCATCTATCAAGCTGTCGTACACCACGCAATCGCAGCGGGAAAGCAGTTGTGCCGCTTCCAGCGTGATGGTGGATTTGCCGCAGCCGGCTCCCACCAGCACTACCTGGTTCATCTGGTCCCCTCCTTTATTTTCCTTGCCAGTTCCAAAATGCTCCCTTCCCCTTGATATTTCACTTGAGCTCTCCGGCCTTCTTTTTGGGCAAACAAAGTTACTCCATCAAAATAGCACCCCACTCCGCCGGTACAGCCGCCCTCCAGAAGCCGCTGGCATTCCCGTTCGATCCGGGCCGCCTGTGCGGTGGCCAGATGGTTGATTTCCTGCCCCAGCCTGCCTTCAATGGCGATAATGCCCTGACAAGCCGCTGGGACGCAGTCTTCCACCGAAAGCGGAGTCAGTGTCACCGCACTGTCCTGAAAATTCAGCCGCTTCAACCCAGCCATAGCCAACACCAAAGCATCATAATCCCCCTCCTTCATCTTCCGGATTCGAGTATCCACATTGCCTCGAATGGGCAGGACCTGAGCCTTTGGATACAGCCGGTCAATGGCCGCTTTCCGGCGGGGAGAACCGGTGCCGATACGGCGCAATTCCTTTCCCGGCATGGAAACCAGCACATCTCTGGCATCAGCGCGGGGCAGGCAGGCAAAGCCGTCTCGGTCTGGTGTGGTGGGAAGATCCTTTCCAGAGTGGACGGCTACATCTAGTTCCCCTTTCGCCAGCAGTTGGGTAAAAGCATCGGTAAACGCCCCGCGGCCAATCTCAGAGAGGGAAGCGTTTAAGTTGTTATCCCCATGGGTCTGCACCACCACCAACTGGGTGTCATACCCCAATTTCTGAAAGGCTTCTGCCGCCAGATTGGCCTGTGCCAGCGCCAGTTTGGAACCTCGTGTTCCAATTTTAATCTGTTTCATCGCTCCTCCTTTTCTGCCAAGGACTGCTTGAGCCACTGCTTTACCTGTTTGGCATATTCCCGGGCGGGTATGGTCCCTCGCAGGGAGCCGGCCTTTTGCGTTAGTTCTTCCAGATTTTCCGGTAATACGCTTTCAATATATTCCCGTAAGGCGCCTGCCAAGGCAGGCGATACGCCGCCGGTGGTAATTCCAATGGTAACGGAGCCTCGGTGAATCAGGGCGGGAAAGTAAAAATCGCAGTTTTCTTTATCATCTACACTGTTCACCGGGATTTTTCGCAAACGGCAATCTGCGGCTACCCGGGCATTGAGAGCCGGATCATCGGTGGCGGCAATGGCAAAGCTGATCCCCTGCAATAAATCTGCATGATACTCCTTTGCCTGGGACTGCATTCCCAAAGCGATTAGTTCCGGGGAAACTTCTCTGGCGCACAAAAGAATTTCCACTCCAAAGGGCAATAGCTTTTCTGCCTTCCGGGCCGCCACTTTTCCCCCGCCCACCAGCAGGCAGCGCTTCCCTTCCACAGGAATCATAAAAGGAAAACAATTCATAACTCCTCCTTCTGGAAACGCTCTTTTACCGTCTGAAAAAAAGCCGCCGGGTCTTCCTTGCGCAGCCCATAGAAAGACTGCCGCAGGCTTGGTTCCAATGTTTCCAATTCAGCGGCATACTGCCGTGCCGCCTGGCCAGCTTGGTATTCCGCCAAACAAAGTTGCGTCAGCTTTTCCGCTTGTTCAATTTCGTGCTGCTTTTGCCGGTTGTTTTCTTCTGCCGCCCAGCGCAGGTCATCAATCCCTACTCTGCGGCAGCCAGGCAGAGAATCCACTTCCGGATCTATGTCCGGCGGTACGGAAAGATCCAGGAAAAGCCGCTCTTTTGAGGTTGAAAGATGTTCTTTTACCTTTTGGGCTGTCAGGACGATGTGAGGCGATGCAGTGCAGCAGAGGACTACATCTGCCCCATCCAAACACAGATACCGGCTTTGATAGGGCAGTGTCCGCTGTTCTTCCCTGCCATGGCTGCGAGAAGTGACCAGAAGGGTCAATTCTTTGCGGCACTGCAAATTTTTATACACTGCCGTGCCGATATGTCCGGAAGCGCCGATCAGCAGCACCGTCTTTTCCGGTTTGCCGAAATGAAACACCTGATTGGCCGCCAGGGTTGCCACCGAGCAGGCCAAAGATGAAATCCTGGTTTCGCTGCGCACCCGCTTACCGCAGGCAATGGCCGCTTGAAACACCGCATCGATCCCCTGGGTCAACCCCATTTGCCGGGCCTGTTCGTAGCTGTTTTTCAGCTGGCCTAAAATTTCATCTTCCCCTATGAGCATACTCTCCAGCCCTGCCGCTAAGCGGAACAGGTGCTGCACGGCGTCCTGCTGTGTGAAAAAAACAAATCCATCGCTGACTGGCTGGCCTGCTGCCTGGGTCAATTTTTCCTCCGCTTGTCGGCGGCTGCACAAAAAGTAAAGTTCGGTTCGGTTGCAGGTGCCCAGCAGTACACAGCCTCCCAGCGGACGAAAGGATTCCAGCAGCCAGCTCCGCTTCCCTTCCGGGAAAGCAAAGGCTTTGCGGGCAGACACCGGTGACAATTTATAATTTATGCTAAGACAATTCATGTAATATGGACCTTTTCGGAAAAATGTACGGACGTTGGCAAAGCGGGGCCTGAATTGCCCCGCCCTGCCTTAACAGGTGGTTAACAGCTTGCGCCGCCTGCGACTGTCTTGTTTGGGACACCGGTTTTATCCGCCTGACCAGACAGAAGTTTCTGTTCCACATAGTCAAAACCCAGCCGGCTTACGGTGTCCGAAAGCCGTTCTCCGGCGATGCCTTTATCCCGGAAGAACAGAATGGTGCGTTCTACCACATCAATGACCTCTTCTTCGGATAAGAAAATCTTGTGCAGGGGTTTTCCAAAAGCTGCTTTCTTGCCCCAGCGTCCGGCAATATACACTTTGTAGCCGGTGGTATAAGTCTCGGTCACCCCAAAGGGGCATCGGTTTTTGCACCGCCCGCAGTTGTTGCATTCGCTGGCACTGACGCTGAGTTTACCGTTTATCAGTTTAGCCGCCTTAATGGGGCAGTTCCGCTCTATCTGGCAAGCCTTACAACCCCGGCACTTGGAATAATCAAAACTGGGAATCCGCTGGCCTACAATGCCCAGATCGTTGAGGTCTGGCTTTACGCAGTTGTTGGGACAGCCCCCTACTGCAATCTTAAATTTATGGGGCAGGACCACCCCTCGATAGCCTTCATAAAAGATTTTATGCAGCTTTTGGGACAGATCGAAGGTATCAATCAGGCCGTACTGGCAGGTCGTCCCTTTGCAGGATACTATTGGGCGCACCTTGCTGCCGGTACCGCCGATATCCATTCCTGCCTCCTGAAGTTTGGCTCGGAGAGGTTCGATGTTTGCCAAGGGCACCCGTTGGATCTCAAGCGTAAGGCGGGTGGTCATAGCCGTGACGCCGCTGCCGTATTCTTTGGCTAAATTGGCGATCAAGGTCAATTCTTTTGCGGTGATTTTGCCGTTGCGGGTAATGACCCGCAGGTTAAAGCAGTCCGGAGTGGTCTTATCCCACAAAGCGCCCAACCCTTTGACCCGCTTCACTTCCTCCGGGGAAACAGAGGGCTTGTTCCTGTGAAATTCCCGATTGGTATTCAATTCCAGCATGATTTTATCCTCCTTAACAACTTGCTCCGCCGGCAGCTGCCTGTTGCAGCTTTTCATCTTTCTCTGCCAGCAGGTCATTCCCCAGCAGCATTTTCTCCACATAGGGCAGGCCAAGGCGAACTACCGTATCGGCAAACCGTTCCCCGGTAATGCCTTCCTTGCGGAACAGCAAGATGGCCTTCTCCACAACATTCAGTACCTCTTCTTCCGAAGTGATGATCTTGCTTAGCGGCTGGCCTTGCTGCACCTTTTTGCCCCAGCGTCCGCCGACATACACTCGATAACCGGCGGTAAATTCCTTCATTACGCCGAAGGGGCAGGTATCCAGGCAGCGGCCGCAGTGAATGCAGGAGGCGGGATCGACCTTCACTTTTCCGTCCACAACTTTCGCGGTTTGGACGGGACAGTTCTTTTCTACCTGGCATACCCTGCATCCCCGGCAGAGATCCAGATTGGGGTTTGGTATCCGCTGGCCTACAATGCCGATGTCGTTGAGACTGGGTTTTACGCAGTTGTTGGGGCACCCCCCTACTGCAATCTTAAATTTATGGGGCAGAGCCACCTGATGGTACCCTTCATAGAACCGCTGGTGGATTATCTGAGATAAATGGAAGGTATCAATTAAGCCGTACTGACAGGTCGTCCCTTTGCAGGATACCACCGGGCGCACCTTGCTTCCGGTGCCGCCGGTGGACAGGCCGCAGCCCTCCAAAAACGTCATCAATTCTTCCAATTTGTCATAAGGCACGCTTTGGATTTCCAGGGTCAGGCGGGTGGTCATGGTCACTTCGCCGTTGCCGTATTTTTCCGCCGCCTGGGCTATCGCCAGCTGTTCTTCCGAGGTGAGGCGGCCGTTGCGGGTAATGACCCGAACGTTAAACCGGTCCTCGGTACGCTTGTCCCACAGGCATCCCAGGGCTTTCACCCGCTTAATGTCGTCGGGGGACAGCCTGTCTTTTTTCTTCACCTCTACCCGGTTGAAGGTAATGCCGCCTTCCAGCACCTTGGTGCTGGTGTAACCGGCAGCTTTCAGCCGGTTTTGCAGAAAGTAGGCCCGTTTGCCCCGGGCACAGACCAGCAGCAACTTAGCGTCCTTATCAGGACATTCCGGCGCCACGCCATCTACTTTACACAGGTCGATCCACAGTGCGTTGGGAATGGAAGGGGCGGGCATGGCGTCGATGACTTGATAGTTTTTGGCCTTCCCATCTAGATATTCCCGGGGTGTGAAGGAATCAAATTCGCCGGAAATCTTATTTTCCAAAATGTGCACTGCCTTCACAAAAGGATGAATGGCGGTGGAGAAAGGCGGCGCATAAGCATAATCCAGGGTATCAAACTGCTCCAAAACAGCGTTCATGGCAATGCCGGTCACTGCAATGTCCACCATTTTATCCACAGCCCCCCTGCCAAACACCTGAATGCCCAACAGACGATGGGTGGTTCGATCCGCAATGAGTTTGGTGGCAAAGAAGGATGCGTCAGGGTAGTAGTGGGCTTTGTCGTCGGTGATGCACACTGCCGAAACCACATCAATTCCGGCTTCTCTGGCTTGCGCTTCTGTCAGGCCGGTGCGGCCGCCGTTTAAGGTATCGGAGAGTTTCACCACTGCAGTGCCCAGACATCCGCCATAGGTTTTGCTGCCACCTGCGGCCTGTTCTGCCAGCACACGGGCAGAGATGTTGGCGGTAGACCCCATGGGGGACCACTGGGCTGCCCCGGTGAGCTGGTTTTTCACCATAGCGCAGTCTCCGGCGGCATACACATCGGGCAGGTTGGTTTCCATTTTCTCATTGACTACAACGGCTCCCTTGACCAGCTCCAAACCGGTGTCCGCCAAAAAACCAGTGTTGGGGCGCACGCCGATGCAGAGCACCACAAGGTCGGCATTCAAACGGCCATTGGTTGTGGTTATCGAAAAAGTTGCGGCGGTTTTTTCCACCTTACTCAAGGCAGTACCCAGCAGGATTTTTCTGCCGGTTGCAGTGAGCTGGCGTTTGGCGTAATCTGCCATTTCACTGTCGAAGATGCCGGGTAGGATCTGATCCCCAAAGTCGATCATGGTGACGTTCAACCCCAGCTTTTGCAGGTTCTCCCCCACTTCCAAGCCGATGAAGCCGCAGCCTGCCACCAGTGCCGTGCGGCAGGAATTTTCTTTGATGTACTCTTTCACACCCTGAGCGTCATCTGGAGTGCGCATGGTAAATACACCAGGCAGATCGCATCCTTCCAGGTCAGGGACAACCGGAGAAGCGCCGGTGGCAATCACCAGTTTATCGTATCCTTCCTGATACACTGCCCCGTCCTCCCCGCAGACAGAAACGGTTTTTTGCACCGCATCCAGCCCCACGGCTTCCACACCGGTCACCACTTCGGCGCCGGTCAGTCCGGAAAATTTTTCCGGTGTATTGACGATAAGCTGATCTCTGGTGGGAATCACGCCGCTGATGTAATACGGAAGGCCGCATCCGGCGTAGGAAATATCTTTGCTCTTGGTAAGGATCTTCACTTGCGCATCCCGGTTCAATCGCTTTATTTTGGCAGCCGCTTTGGTGCCGGCAGCCACTCCGCCAATCACAAGTATTTTCATGTTGATTTAACCTCCTGCTTTTTCCAATTCTTATTCCTGTATCTTGATTTTACCACAAAGTTATGATAAAATTTCATTTAATGTTGTTATGCTTTGATTTGATTTTCTTATGGACGGTGGCATATGATTGATTACAGAATCTATACCTTTTTAAGCCTTTGTGAAACTATGAATTATCGAAAAACATCGGAAAAGCTGAACATCTCCCAGCCCGCTGTCACCCAGCACATTCATGCACTGGAACAGGAATATGGTGAAAAGCTGTTTTACTACGCCGGACGAGTACTGCACAAAACCAAAGCGGCAGAACAGTTGGAAGAATATTCCAAAACAATGCTGTTTTATGAAAATGAGCTGCGCACCAGCCTGAAAGGGAAAAGCGAAATCATGCTCCGCATCGGCGCCACCAAAACCATCGGGGAATTTGTGCTGGAAAAACAACTGATCCAGTATCTTTCGGTGCCAACCCACAATTTACAATTTGTCATCGACAACACCCAGGTGCTGCTGGCTATGCTGGAGCGAAACCAGTTGGATTTTGCCATTGTGGAGGGATTTTTCGAGAAAAAGAAATATGGCTACGCCACCTACTCCCTTTATCGGGAAGAACCGTTCTTGGGTGTGTGTTCAGTGAACCACCCCTTCGCCGGGAAAGACCTTCCTTTTCCGGAAATTTTAGAGCAAACGCTTATCCTGCGTGAAAACGGGTCCGGTACACGAGCCATCTTTGAGCAGATGCTGGCCGTGAACAACAACACGGTAGATGACATTAAAAAGGTTATCTGCATCAACTCTTTCGCTGTCATCAAACAGTTGGTGGCCGCAGGAATGGGAATTACCTTTGCCTATGAAGCGGTCGCCAACAGCGACAGCCGCTTGACGACCTTTACGGTACAAAACAATCATCGGAAAAAAGAATTTAATTATGTCTATCTAAAAAACACCGATGCCGATAAGAAAATCAAGCTGTTTGAGGGAGCGGCAGGATAAGCAGTTCCAAATACTTGTCTGCCTATTTGGCAAGATAAAGTTGAATCAGCGTAATCTTTACTGTATGGCTGTGAGCCTGGCTCACACTGTTTTCCAGAATAAAAATATTTTCCGTCAAAACACAGGAAAAATTTATGCAAAATAAAACGCCTCGCAACCACGGAAAGCATCCAGGCTGCAAAGCGTTGAAGTGGTGCGGGCAACAAGACTCGAACTTGCACGTCTAGGACACTGGACCCTAAAACCAGCGCGTCTGCCAATTCCGCCATGCCCGCATGACGCTGTCCATCTGCGGACAGCAATTATTAGTATAACATAATTTCAGTGCAAAAGGAAGGGGGTTTTCAGAAAAAATTCCCGACTCCTTTGAGTATCCTCTGCAATTTGGTCAAAGAGACGCTCAATGGAATCAAATTTCTTTTCCCCCCGCAGGTAACGGTACAAGAAAACGGTGATTTCTTTTCCGTACAAATCTTCCGAATAATCTAAAATATGAGTTTCCGCCAACGGAGAGGTTACGCCTCCTATGGTGGGCTTAAACCCGATGTTGGTAATGGAAGGAAATCGTTTTCCATGGATTTCTGTGGCGGAAATGTATACTCCCAATTTAGGGAGTACCAATTCCTTGGGGAAAATTTGATTGATGGTGGGATAATTCATGGTGCGGCCTAACTGGTTGCCAGGCACCACCTTTTCCCGAAACCGCCAAGAATACCCCAGCATCTGATTGGCGGTTTCCATATCCCCATTTTGAATGGCAGTGCGGATTCGGGTGGAACTCACCGGTTTTCCCTTTTCCACACAAGTGGGGACAACCTCCGCTTTTATGTCGAACAGGGCGCAGAGAGACACCAACAGCGGAGCATCCCCCACTGCGTTGGCACCGAAATGATAGTTTTCTCCGCAATAGACAAACTTTGCCCGCATGGTGTCCTGCAAAATCTGTTTGACAAACTGAATGGGGGTCAGTTGATGAAATTCTCCAAAAGCAGGCCGCCAACAGCAGGTAAATCCCATTTCCTCCAATTTTTGGAGCTGCCCTTCCGGGCTGAGCAGCCGCTGGTTTTGCTGCTTGGATTTCGGTTTTCGGCTATCCAAAGTAAAGGTAAAAACTCCTGGCGTTAAATGGTTCTCCTCAGCAGCCTGCAATGCGGCAAAAAGCACATTCTGGTGCCCCCGATGCACTCCATCGAAAAAGCCAAGGGCAATGCTGGCAGGGCTTTGAACAGGCTGCAAATGGGAATAGCAAATCATTTTTGATTCACCTCCGGCCACACTGCCAGCAGTTTTACAATGACCAATTCCCCCTGATCCCAGTTGCAGCGGGCCAATCCAAGAAAAAGGCCGTTGGAGCCGTAAACCCGCAGGTTTCCTTCTGCTTGTTCCGGCAGCCGCAGCCGGTTGAGATCCAGCTTTACTCCGTGCCGGAACTTTTCACTCTGCACACGGTTCAGCGAAAGGGCAGGAAGCTCTTTCAACACCCGGTCTTCCGGCAGTACGCAGCCTTCCAACTCCCCGGCATCTGCCAGTCTCTGGCATTCTTCCAAAGTCAAACAGTCCTTCAGGGTGAAGCCATTGGCCTGAATGCGAATCAATGAGGTCAGCATTCCTCCGCATTCCAATGCCTTTCCCAGATCATCCACCAAAGAACGAATGTAGGTGCCCTTGGAGCAGAAAACCTCCAACTCCCCCCGCCCTGTTTGCGGATCGTAATTCAACAGGTCCAGCCGGTGAATGGTAACGGTGCGGGAAGGGCGTTCCACGGTCTGGCCGCTGCGGGCCAAATCGTAAAGCCGTTGTCCCTTGACCTGTACTGCCGAATACATGGGAGGAATCTGGGAAATGGTTCCTCGGAAGGATTCCAGGGCGGTTTCCAACTGGGCAGTGGAAACCTGCACCGGAGCAGTGGAAAGCACTTTCCCGGTGCAGTCCAAGGTATCGGTGATTACTCCAAGTTGGAAACCGGCACGGTATCCCTTGTCGGAATCGGGAATCAAGCTGCTGAGTTTGGTGGCATTTCCCAGCAAAACGGGGAGCACTCCGGTAGCCATGGGGTCCAACGTTCCGGTATGGCCGCATTTTTTGGTGCGGGCGATTCCCCGAAGCTTCGCCACCACGTCAAAGGAAGTCCAATCTTTTGGTTTGTTTACACAAATGATGCCGTTCAAATTTCTACCTCGTTCATGGCCTTGCTGATGGCGTCCAGCAGGCGCTTGGTGATCTCTTGGAGGGTTCCCTTCATCAAACAGCCTGCGGCACAAGCATGACCGCCGCCGCCAAATTGTTTGCAGATAGCGGACACATCGTAAGGTTCAATGCTGCGCATACTGACTTTATAGCTGTTTTCCTCCTTTTGCTTCAGCACCACACCGATGAGCACCCCTTCCACCGACCGGGGAATGCTGGTAATGCCGTCCAGGTCAGCGCCAGTGATTCCCTTTTGCTGCTCCAAAGAGATGGTCAAGAAAGCCACAGTATCCTTGCGGTAGAACACCATCTGTTCCAATGCCTGCTTTTCTACCTGCAGCCTCGCCTTGGATTTGGTACCGAACAAACGCCGGCAGATCCAGGCAGTGCGGGGGGTCAGCTCCATCAAGTGGGCGGCAATCCGATGGGTGCGGCCGGTGGTGTTGGAAAATTGGAAGCAGCCGGTATCGGTGATGATCCCGGTAAACAGGCAGTCTGCCACCATAGAAGAAATCGTCGTTTCCATAGTCTGGAGCAAAAGCCAGATCAGTTCACAGGTAGAGGCACTGGCGGAATCCAGATAACACTCTTTTGCGCCGCTGCGGTTTTCCTTATGATGGTCGATGCAGCAGTCAATTTTCCCCTCATACTGGGAGCGCAGGGAGCCAAGCAGCTTTACATCTGCCACATCTACCGCCAAGATCCAGTCAGGCTCAAATTCTTTCCGACGGTAATCGGCGGTGAGATAGGAAAACTGAACAGGAATGGGGCCGCAGGTTTCCACTCGAACCTGCTTGCCCATTGCGGTGAGGGCATAGTACAGGGCAAACCCGCTGCCCAAAGTATCTCCATCTGGATTCTCATGGGTTAAGATCACAATGCGTTGATGTTCTTCCAATGCTTTGGCAATCTCATAAAGACGAATCATGATTCTCCTCCTTCTGCTCCAATTCCTCCATCATTTGAATGATATGACTTCCATAAGCGATGGAGTCGTCTGGAATAAAGGTCAATTCCGGAACCTTGCGCAGATGCAGCCGCTGACCTATCTGCCGTTTGAGATAGCCAGATGCGCTGACCAATCCCTTCACCGAGGTCTTGGTTTGTTCCATTCCCTGAATGGTGCTGACGTATACCTTGCAATGGGAAAGGTCGTTTGCCAGCTGCACCTTCACCACGCTGAGCATGGGGTCAATCCGAGGATCTTTCAGTTCCCGGATCAGGGCGGACAGTTCCCGTTTCATATCTTCCGTGAGCCGTCCCATCTTAAATCCTGCCATGGTTTCTTACCTCCTGCAAGAGCCGGGCCTTAATCCCGGTATTCCTCCAGGATAAAGCTTTCAAACACGTCCCCGACCTTAATATCATTATATTTTTCCAGTCCGATGCCGCATTCATACCCCTGGGCCACTTCTTTCTGATCGTCTTTGAAGCGCTTCAAGGAGCTGATTTTATCTTCGCAGAGCACCACGCCGTCCCGCACCAAGCGGATCAAAGCGTTTCTGGCTACCTTTCCTTCGGTGACATAGCAGCCGGCCACAGCGCCCACACCGGTAATCCGGTACACTTCCCGCACTTCTGCCTGGCCCAGCGCCACTTCCCGGATCTTGGGTTCCAGCATGCCCTTCATGGCCTGTTCCACATCTTCAATGGCGTCGTAGATGATTCGGTACAGCCGGATTTCTACATCTCCGGCCGCCTGCATTTCCTTAGCGGTGTTGTCGGGACGCACATTAAAGCCGATGATAATGGCGTTAGATGCCTGAGCCAGCATCACATCGGAACGGTTGATGGCGCCTACGCCGCCGTGGATCACCCGCACCCGCACTTCGTCGTTGCTGAGTTTTTCCAAAGACTGCTTCACCGCTTCCACCGAGCCGTTGACGTCCGCCTTTACCACCAAATCCAATTCCTTGCGCTCACCCTGTTCCATCTGGCTGAACAGGTTATCCAGGGTGACCTTCTGATAGTGGCTGAACTGCTCTTCCTTGGCTTCGTGCTTGCGCTTATCCACCAATTCCTTGGCCAGCCGTTCGTTTTCCACTGCGTTGAATTCATCGCCTGCCTGGGGCACTTCTCCCAAACCGGTAACCTCCACCGGCACGCACGGGCCGGCAGTCTGAACTTCTGCGCCCTTGTCGTTGATCATGGCACGGACACGTCCCACGGAAGTTCCGGCAATGATTACGTCACCCTGCTTCAGAGTGCCGTTCTGCACCAGCAGAGTGGCGATGGGGCCGCGGCCCTTATCCAAACGGGATTCGATGACAGTGCCTTTCGCCAGACGGTTGGGGTTGGCTTTCAGTTCCAGTACGTCGGCGGTAAGGAGCACCATTTCCAGCAGATCGTCGATGCCCTGACCGGTCTTAGCGGAAACCGGGACGCAGACCACGTCGCCGCCCCACTCTTCCGGCACCAATTCGTGCTCGGTGAGCTGTTCCTTCACCCGCTCAATATTGGCGCCTTCCTTATCAATCTTGTTGATGGCAACAATGATGCTGACGCCGGCAGCCTTGGCGTGGTTGATGGATTCTACGGTCTGAGGCATAATGCCGTCGTCTGCCGCCACCACCAGGATCGCAATGTCGGTAGCCAGAGCGCCGCGGCTGCGCATGGCGGTAAAAGCTTCATGACCGGGGGTATCCAGGAAGGTGATGTTCCGACCGTCTTCCAAGGTCACTTGGTAAGCGCCAATGTGCTGCGTGATGCCGCCGGCTTCGGTGGAGGTAACGTCGCTGTGGCGGATTTTATCCAGAATAGAAGTCTTGCCATGGTCGACGTGGCCCATAACCACCACAATGGGGCACCGGGGCTGGAGGTCTTCTGCCTTATCCTCTTCTTCGGTAAACAGGCGCTCTTCGATGGTAACAATGACTTCCTTTTCCACCTTGGCGCCCAGTTCTTCTGCTACCAGGCTGGCGGTGTCGAAGTCGATGGTTTCGTTCTGGCTGGCCATGACCCCCAGCATCATCAGCTTTTTGATGACTTCGGTGACGTTGACCTTCAACCGGCTGGCCAGTTCACTGACCACGATTTCATCGGGAATCAGCACCTTGAGCTGCTGTTTTCTAGCCCGTTCCAGTTCCAAACGCTGGAGTTTTTGGGCTTCAGTTTCCCGTTTGTTGGAATACTTTGCCTTCTGCCGCTGGGCGTTCTTGTTGGCAAACTTCTGCTTGCGGGTAGCGTTGGCGTACTGCTTGGTGGAGTTGGAGGGAGCAATCCGGTCGTACTTTTCGTTGTACTTATCCAGGTTGATCTCCATCTTGGAAGTGTCCACATGGCGCATCTGCTGCTCGAAGTTTTTCCTGTCTCCCATATTGGTGTTGAAGTTTTGGGCAGGAGCTTCCTTTTTGGGTTTCTGTTTGGCAGCGGGCTTGTTTTTCGGCTGGGGCGCTTCGGTGCGCTTTTTGGCGGTTTCAAACCGGGCTGCATCAAATTTAGCTTTGGTTTCCTGCTTTTCCCTGCCGGTGTTTACCGGTTTTTCCGGCTGCTTCTTAGCGGGCTTCTGGGGCGCTTTCTCCTTTTCCTTCTTCCTGGGAGCGGGAGCCGCCTGTTTTTCAGCAGCCTTCTTTTCACCGGCAGCCTTTTTCTTGGCTGATGTTTTTTCCTGCTTGGACTGAGGAGGCGTGCTGGTAGCATGAAAATAGTCGTTGATGTTTTGAAGCTGGTTTTTCTGGGTATAGAACTCAAACACATAGTTCAGCTCGTCTTCACTGAGCACCGAAACGCTTTTGCGGGGCTCTCCGGTATAGCTGCTCACCAGCTCAATTACTTCTTTGTTGGGCTTGTTTAAGTCTTTGGCCACTTCGCCTAATTTGTATTTAATATTCAAATAGTATCCCTCCGATTCGTTTCATCGACAGATTCCAACAGTTCCGAGAGTTTCTTTGCAAAGGCGGCGTCTGTCACCGCCAAAATCCCGCTGCGCTTTCCTACCAAAAACCAGATTTCGTCCATGTTGAGGGGAAGATGTGCGGTGGGACACTCTGCCTGACGGCAGATATGCAGCACAGAATCTTGGCTCTTAGAGGACAGGTCCGCCGCCAGCAGAACCAGTTTGACTCCCCCGTGCTCCAAGGCGCTTTTCACCGGATCAAACCCCAGCTTCAAAGCACCGATGCGTTTGCAAAAAGTCAGGGTGTCAATCAGCTTTTGCTTCATAGCTATGGATCTCCTGCTCTAATTTCTCGTAGATTTCCGGGTCAATACGGGTGGAAAGCCCTCGCTCCAGGCCACGGTTTTTTTTTGCTTTTTTCAGACATTCGGAATTGCAGCAGAGATAAGCTCCCCGCCCTGGTTTTTTACCGGTGGCATCTAGCGAAATTTCTCCTTCTTTGTTGAGCACCACACGAATCAATTCCCGTTTGGGCTTCTGCATTCCGCAGCCGGTGCATTTGCGCATAGGTACTTTTTTGGTCTGCATGGTGATCCTTCCTTTCGGCCTTAAACCTGTTCTTGCTGCGTTTCCGTTTCCCAGGAAATTTCTTCTTCCGCCTGAGGAGCATCTTCTTCATCGTCCCCTAAATCAATGACCAGCCGGTTGACGTACTGTTCATCGTCGCTTCCGGAGGATTGCAGCAGACTGCTTTGAGGCTTGATGTCAATGCTGTAGCCGGTCAGCCGGGCGGCCAGCTTCGCATTCTGCCCCTTGTTGCCAATGGCCAGGCTAAGCTGGTGATCCGGCACAATCACCCGGCAGGTGCGTTCTTCCGGGTCCAGGATCTGGACACTGAGAACGGTAGCCGGACTGAGTGCGGAAGCGATAAACTTTTCCGGATCTTCGCTGTACAACACCACATCAATCTTTTCGTTGTTCAGCTCACTCACCACACTGGCTACACGAGTGCCCTTGGGGCCAATGCAGGCGCCACGGGGGTCGATGTTTTCATCTCGGCTCCAGACAGCGATTTTGGTGCGGTTGCCAGGCTCGCGGGAAATAGCTTTGATTTCCACTTCCCCGTTGTAAATTTCCGGGACTTCCTTCTCAAACAGCCGCTTCACCATTTCCCGGCTGACCCGGCTGATCTTGATGACGCTGCGGCCGGTTTCCTTATCCACTACCCGCTCGCTGACGTATACCTTAACGCGATCCCCTTCCACGAGCTTTTCTCCGGGAATTTGTTCGTTCTTAAAGAGGACGAATTCGTTCTTATCAATCTCCACCGTAACATTGCCGGTGCGGGATTCGATCTTCTGCACCACGCCGGACACCACTTCTCCGGCGTTGGCCCGAATGTGGTTGTTCACCGATTCGGCAATGGCCTGATGGATCAGGTTTTTCCCTGCCTGTGCGGCAATGCGGCCGATCTTTTTGGTATCCAGCCGGGTTTCCAGCCGGGAGCCGATCTTCATTCGCTTATTTTTGTCCAGGGCGTCTTCCAGCGAAATCTGGATATTGGGGTCCTCCACCTCTTCCACCACATCTTTGAAGGTGCTGACAGTAAAGCGGCGCTTTTCCATATCCAAATCCACCAGAACATGGTCGTCGTCTACGTTGTAGTTCTTTTTGATGGAAACTGCAATGGCGTTGACCAGTCCGTCCCGCAGATCGGCAATATCGATGCCTTTTTCCTGCTCCAGCAGGTGCAGCGCATCAAAAATATCCATATTGTTATTGTTACTCATTTTGCGAATCATCCTTTCCCTGCCTGTTTGACAGGCCAAACAACTTAAAATTCAAGGTCGTCATAGCGCTTGACCCAAGCGCAGTCTTTCACTGAAAGGGTAAATTCCTCTCCCTCCTGCTCTAACGTCATGATCCCGTCCTGATAATCTTTCAAAAGAGCAGTAAACTGACGCTGCCCGTTCCGGGGCTGGTAAAGCTTCATCTCCACCTCCATGCCGACAGTAGCCATAAAATGATTCGGACGGCGCAGAGGACGCATCAAGCCGGGTGAAGAAACCTCCAGATAATAGCTTTGTTCAATGTAATCCTCCTGATCCCGCAGCGGGTCCAGCCGTCGGCTGAGAGCCTCGCACTGATCAAAGGATACGCCGCCAGGTTCCTTGGAATCAATGATGATTCGCAAAAACCAATCGGCTCCCTCTTTTTCAAAGCGCACGTCCCAAAGGATCAGTCCCAGCTCTTGGGCAATGGGCTGCGCCAAAGCCTGGGTGCGCTGAATTGTTTGGGATCTATTGTTTTCTTTTCCCATACCATGCTCCTTTCCCTCTTTCGGCAACGATCAGCAGCCGGTACATAAATGGGAAGGCTGGGTTTGTGAACCCAGCCTTCAGTAAAACCTTATTGAAGCATTTTGATTATAGCACCAAGTCCGGCTCCTGTCAAGACCTGGAAAAAGAAAAATCCTTAATTCTGGTAATTTTTCCGCAGCACATAGTGCATCAGCTTGCCGGTGGCGGTGTGGGGCAACTCGGTGACAATGTGATATTGCCGGGGACGTTTGTAGGGGGAAAGCATGGAATGGTTGGCGCAGTATTCCTTCAGTTCTTCATCGGTAAGTTCTGTGCCCTCTTCCGGGATTACATAGGCTGCCACAATCTGTCCCCGCATTCGGTCCGGAATGCCGATGACTGCGCTTTCCCGGACTTTAGGGTGTTCATTGAGAATCGCTTCAATTTGAGTGGGATAAATGTTTTCACCGGCAGACACGATCATGTCGTCTTTCCGGCCCACTACCGTTACAAATTCATGCTCGTCCCACACGCCTAAATCGCCGGTATACATATAGCCCCTGTAAAACCGCTTTTTGGTCATTTCCGGATTGTTGAAGTAGCAGTAAGCGCTTTTGGCAGGAGATTTAATGATAATCTCCCCGACTTCTTTGCCGTCCCTGGCCACCATGTCTTCCGGTTCGGAATGGCCGTTTTCACACACCTTTACCAGCCGCACTTCATCGTCAGTGCAGGACTGGCCGGCGCTGCCGCTCATTTCCGGCAGATTGTAGGGCCGCAGGAAGGTATTCCAGAAACTTTCGGTAGTGCCGTAACCGTTAAAGATATTTGGGGTCAGCAGCTTCAAATACTTTTCGCAGGCGGCTTTTTCAAAAGGCGCTCCCATGGTGACGATGCCCCGCAAGCCGGACAGATCCACCGGATTTTTTTCCTGGGCACGGGCCAGCATTTCAATGATGGAGGGCACCCCAATGAGATAGGTAATGCCGTATTCTTTCACATAATTCAAGCACCGGCGGGGATTGAAGTCCCGCAAGATCACCACCTGTCCCCCGGCATAAAAGGTGGGACAGGGACCGCCGGAATGAATGCCGCCCCGGTGGAACCAGGGGGTCATATTCATGGTGCAGTCCTTGGCGTTCAAAGGGAAGTGCATCATCACATCGTGGGCGGACAGAACTTCGTTGATGTTGTTAATGGGCACGCCTTTGGGCCGGTTGGTGGTGCCGGAAGTGTAAAGGCGGGTGGTTTCGTCGTAGATATGAGGACAAAAATCAATGGGGGGATTTTCCACGCTCTGTCCTGCCACATAATCCCGATAGGCAATCTCTCCCTCATCGGCCCGGGCCTGGTTTTCCAGATCCACAACCACCACCCGTTCCGGGGTGAAGTGAGACATTTTCAAAGCATCTTGGGCTACCTTGCGAAACTCAGCGTCATAGAAAAACACCTTGGGCTTGCTGTCCTCCAGCATCAAGGCGATTTCGCCGGGCGCCTGCCGGTAGTTGGCGGGGCAGTTGATTGCGCCGATTTTGTGCGCACCCAGATAGCAGAACACAAACTCGGCAGAATTGAGCAGCATATACATAACGACATCATTTTTACCTACTCCGTCTGACTTCATGGCGTGGGCCAGGCGGTTGGAATCCTCATTGAGCTGGGTGTAATTCCATTTTCTCCCGGTCAAGGGACATACCATGGCCGGCTGATCCCCATTTTTGGAAACATTGCGCAGAAAGCCGTTCAAATAGGTAAATTCATGTTCGAAAGTATCCTGAAACATGGTCACATCGTAGGTAAATTCCATAAAAAGGTCCTCACT
>CAZWNI010000003.1:0-26622 GCA_964635385.1 uncultured Oscillospiraceae bacterium | reverse complement strand
AATTCGGAAACATCAAGAACCTTTTTCCACAAGCTGAAAGTTTTCCGTGAAAAAATTTTGTTCTAAACCGTTTCGGCTTTGCATATATATAGAGCACAGGCAGGCTGCGGACAACCGTTAAGGAGGGACAGGCTTGAAAGAATACCGGCCAAATAAGAAGAGGCTGAGGTTTTGTGCCGTTTTCCTGCTGCTGGGACTGCTGCTTTCAGCGGCGGTGGGCCAATCGCTTTTGGAGGAACGTTATACAGGGTATCCTCTCTATGGGGTGGAGGGAGGCAACGCCCTGTCCGAACAGGTGTGGATTATGGACAGTCCCCAACTGCGTTACATAGGCACCGCCGACTGCTGGGTGCGTCTGCAGCTGTGCAACCCCCAGTATTTGATCTGGGAAGAAGGAGAACTGGTGCAACAACCCGCCTATCTGATGGAATATCAAACGGCCGCCGGTTACAACCAGTCTGCCTGGGAGTATCAGGAAGGCTGGTACTATTACCGCCTTCCGGTGTATTCCTGTGACCAGGGCAACAACCTGGCCTGCCTGTTTGATACCTTGACCTGCAATCCCGCCGTGAGCTCAGCGGGAAAGGAGGTCCGTATTTTGATCCGGGTGGAGTTCGCCCCCCTGTCCCAAGGCGGGCAGGCGGCGCAGGCTTTTGCCGGAATCCTTGGAACGTAACATTCGGAAAGGAAGGTTTTGTATGGCGATGCTTTGTGTAATTGGGTGGCTTTTTCCCGGATTTGCTCCTTCATGGCTGTGGCTGCCGGACGCTTTCCGGCAGGAAACTCCCAGTTCCTTTGAATCCGTGAGGAACAATCAACCCTATCTTGGATTTAAGAAAACGGTCTGGCGAATTCGCAGCCCCTGCCTTCAAGGCATCTGGACTGGTTTCGGCATTCGTTTAGAAGGGGGATGAGCGGGTTAAACCAAATTTTGCTGGCATGAAAACCTTTGCCTTTGCTTTTCGCCGGATTGCTGCACGGCCGGCAGCAGTTGGCGAAAAAGCAAGGGCAGGGTGTTTTTGTCTTGGAAGGCGTTTTGTGAGTCTTGTGGTTTTTTCTGCAAAATAGTTGACAATGCGGGGCAGATGTGGTAAAATGACATGCGTTGATGATTCGCCTCGTTAGTGAAGTGGTTAACACGCAAGATTCTCAATCTTGAAGCACGGGTTCGAACCCCGTACGAGGTACCAAAAGCACTCGCAGGCTGCGGGTGCTTTTTTTCTGCGCATTTTTGGCGGAACATGACGGAACCGGTTTGGCTGTTTTCTTGAATTATAAAGATTTTTGCTTGATTTTACAAAAATCTTAAAGTTGTTTTCCTGGCGTTTCGTCATTGTCACGAAAAAACGCTGAAAACCTTAGGTATCCTGCTGAATTTTTTGCGCAATAGCTGACAGAATCGGTTGCTATCGTGTATAATAAAATGGTCAAAATTATCCAGACAAAAGGAGAACAGCTATGTGGGCTTACAACACAGTGTTTTATCAGATCTATCCTTTGGGCTTTTGCGGCGCCCCCAAAGAAAATGACGGGGAAACCGTGAACCGGATCCAAAAAGTAATTTCCTGGATCCCCCATATCAAACAAGCCGGGGCGGATTGCATTTTTTTCAACCCGGTGTTTGATTCCGACCGTCACGGTTATGACACCCGGGATTTTCGGAACATTGACGGACGGTTGGGTACGAATGAAGATTTTGCTCAGGTCTGTCAGGCTATCCATGACGCAGGCTTAAAGGTAGTGCTGGACGGAGTGTTCAACCATGTGGGCCGGGGTTTCTGGGCATTCCAGGACGTGCTGCGCCGGCGGTGGGACAGTCCCTATAAAGATTGGTTTTATATCAACTTCGACGGCAACAACGGCTATAACGACGGATTTTGGTACGAAGGCTGGGAAGGGCACTTTGAGCTGGTTAAACTGAACCTGCAAAATCCGGCGGTGACCGGCCATATCTTTGACTGCATCCGCCGCTGGGTAGAGGAATTTGACATCGACGGCCTGCGGCTGGATGTGGCGTATTCCTTGGACGAAAATTTTGTTCGTGATCTGCGCCGGTTTACCGATTCCTTAAAGCCGGAGTTTTTCCTGGTGGGGGAGATGCTCCACGGCGACTACAACCGGTTGATGAACGATTCCATGCTCCACAGCGTCACCAACTACGAATGTTATAAAGGGCTTTACTCCTCCTTCAATTCCGCCAATCTCTTTGAGATCGCCCATTCCTTGAACCGGCAGTTCGGCGGCGAATCCTGGTGCCTGTACCGGGGCAAGCATCTTATGAGCTTTGCCGACAACCACGATGTGACACGGGTGGCGTCCATTCTGCAAAATCCAAAGCATCTGCCCCTGCTGTACGGGGTATTGTTCGGTATGCCCGGCATTCCCTGCCTGTATTACGGCAGCGAATGGGGGGCATTGGGGGACAAAGCCAGGGGTGACGACGACCTGCGGCCCTGCTTTGAAGAACCGGAGGAAAATGAACTGAGCCGGTTTATCGCCAAACTGGCCCAGATTCACAAGGAAAATCCGGCTCTTTGCCATGGCAGTTTCCGTTACAATGTTCTGCTCACCAACAAGCAGATGATTTTTGAACGGAAAACCGACAGCCAACGGATTCTGGTGGCGGTCAATATGGAAGATCAGGATTATATCGCCCATTTTGACGCACAATGCGGCCTGGCCAAAGAGTTGATTACCGGAAAGACCATTGATTTTGGCGGCGGCACCCTGTTGCCTGCGGAAAGCGTGCAGTATTGGCTGATGGAGCGGTAATCCGGAAAACAAAACAAGAAAAGCCGAAGGCGGGGTGGATTCCAGCCTTCGGCTTTTTGTATGGAGGGGTTATTCGAACCTGCAAGAAGTGGTGTCAAAACAAAGGTCGCACCGCCGGGCAATGGAAAAGGCGGAAAAGTAGGCTTCTTCCAAAGGAATCCATTTGGCTTGGAAAACCGCCCAACCTTCTTGTCCGTTTCGCGCTTGGATACGCTGTTGCTGCACCTGGGGCTCCACTGTCAGAAAGAGATGGAGATCCGCCAAATCCCACAACCTGGGATGGCAGCTATAGGAGCCTTCTGCAATGGCGATGACGCCGGGCTGTACGGAAACAGGTTCTGCGAATGCCTGCCGGCGGCAGTCGTATGGGCGGTAGGAAAAGGGTTTGCCTTCCCGCCAGGGCAGCAGCACTTGCTGCCGGAATCGTTCGGAATCCACATTGCCTCCCGGCTGGGCGAGCCGTTGGGGAGTGCGCTGTTCCGGACGAAGGAAAAAATCGTCCAGAGAAAACACCGGACAGTGAAGCTGCTGTTGCAATTTGGCAGCCAGGGTGGTTTTTCCGGAGGCGCATCGCCCGTCAATGGCCACCACCAGAGGATAGTTCTGGGGAAGGCGGCGGATCTGTTCCAGAATTTGTTGGATCATGGCTGACGTTCTTTTTTTACCGCAGAAGAGGCTTTTTTGAAGGGAACCAATCCGGTGCGGTTTAAGGCAAGCATAATGGTGGGGATCAGCAGCAACTGCAATACAATACCGGGAATGGCGGTTAAGAATGCGCCGGACAGGAACATCTGCAAGGTAAACTCGCTTCCGGATAGACCCAGCAGCACCACCTCTGCCACTGCCCAGACAGCCCGTCCTGCCAGCATGGCCAGGATCAGGCAGCGGTACAGGGCTTTTATGCACTGCCACCGGGAAAGGTTGTTGTACAGCAGGCCCACCACCAGGCCGTAGGTCAGCAGCTCAAAGGACATGGCAATTCCGGTGGGGTACAGCACCGGCATTCCAAAAATCAGATACCGAAGCAGCGGCAGAATAAAACCAATCAGTCCCCCGTACTGCCAGCCACAGATCAATCCACACAGCAGAACCGGGATATGCATGGGAAGCAGCATATTGCCGATTTGCGGAATCTGACCGGTGAGCAGGGGCAGCAGCAGGCCTATGGCCAAAAACATAGCCGCCAATACAAGATGTTTGATTTTTTGATTCATTGATATGCTCCTTTTCATTTTTGACGGATAGAACATTCCATCTCTTTACCTCCTTTATTATACTGTTTGCCGGGCTGGGAAGCAAATACTTATCCTGTATTTTCCTTCATAACAAAAACCTATTTCATCAAAAACCGCTTGTCCGGCGATAGCCAAACAAGCGGCGGGGTGGTCAAGAATCAAACTCTTCCAGATATTTTTGCAGGTCTTCTTCATCGGCGACAGGAATGCCTTCTTTGAGAAGCTGCTGGTCATAGTCCGGCAGGGTGTAGGTGAAGATGTCCAGCACTTGCCTGGGCGTATCTTCGTCCGGCAGGTATAATCCAATTTTTCCGTCGACTTCCCGCAGCAGGTAGGCGTAGTCCTCTCCGCCGGATTTTTGGCTGGGCAGAGCAGCCTGGCTGGCGCAGAACAAGATAATTCCCGCCGCAAGCAGTGCGGCGGCCGCTGCTCCCAACAAAATCCAAAATAAAGTACGGCTTTTTCCTCTCATTCGGCATTCCTCCCTGTTGTGCATTACAAACAGTATGTCCGGCAAAGGGAAAAAGATGTGTGAAATTCAAACTTTATTTGAAAATTTTACGGATACGCTTAACAAATGCGAAAAAATGTGCTATAATAAAGAAGCAATTATTCTAGTATTTTTTGCTGTTATAGCAGAAAGGTTGGATTTCATGAGCACTGGTTCTTCTTCCGGCAAAAACGGCTCCCGGCCCCAGAAGAAGCCGGTTAAACGTGTGGAAAAAGTGATTCTTTCTGCACCGGCTCCTTCCGGCAAAGGGAAAAACAACGTTTCCGGAAGCAAAAAAAGCGGATCTCAGCAAGGCGGCCAGAAGGTAAGCGCAGTGCGCCGGATCGGCCGAGGGGTATCGAAAACCATCGCCGTAACCTTTTTGATCCTGATGATTATGATCTGCATTGTGGGCACGGCAATGACTGTGTTTATTATGAAGTATGTAGAATCCGATTCCGTGATCAATTTGGACGATCTGAGTCTTAACTACACCACCATCATTTATGCAATAGACAGCGATGGGGAATACACCGAAATGCAGACCATTTCGGCGGAAGGCACTCGGATCTGGGTCAGCATTGACGACATTCCCCAGTATGTGCAGGACGCATTTGTATACAGCGAAGACGAACGGTTTATGCAGCACACCGGTGTGGACTGGATCCGTACCGTCGGCGCCTTTGTGGATATGATAGCGGGGCAACTGGGCTTTGATAACACCGGGTTCGGCGCCTCCACCATTACCCAGCAGTTGATTAAAAACATCAATGGCGATTACTATAACCGCACAGCGTCCACCAAGATGCAGGAGATCGTTGCAGCTCTGAATTTGGAGCGCCACTATTCCAAGGAACAGATTCTGGAGGCCTATCTCAACTGCATCAACTTGGGCAACGGATGCTACGGCGTGGAAGCGGCCAGCCAAAAGTATTTCGGGAAAAGCGTGTCGGAGCTGACCTATACAGAAGCTGCGGCCCTGGCTGTCACCACCAAAAGCCCCAGCACCCTGAACCCCCTGGATAATCCGGATGGCAACAAGACCCGGCGCAACCAGGTGGCTTTGTCCAAAATGCTGGAGTTCGGCACCATTACCCAGGAGGAATACGATGCCTGTATTGAGGAGGATTTGACCATTGTTGACGCAGAACTGGAATCAGGTTCCAGCACCGGCATCTACAACTGGTATACCGATGAGGTGATCCGCCAGGTGCAGGAAGATTTGATGGAAGAATATGGGTACGACAGCGACGAAGCCTTGAGCCTGATCACCAGTGGCGGCTATCGAATCTACACCAACTGTGATTACACCATGCAGACCCAACTGGAAGCCGCTTTCTTGAACGACTCCAATTTCGGCTCCAGCATGACCAACTCCGCCGGGGAAAAACCAAGCGCCGCCATTGTGGTAATGGATTACAGCGGCAACGTAAAGGCGGTGGTGGGAGACCGATATGAGAAGACGGGAAGTTTGGTGTGGAGCAACGCCACCCAAGGCCTGATTTCTCCCGGCTCCTGTATGAAGCCGATTACGGTGTATGCTCCGGCGATAGAAAGCGACCTCATTACCTATTCCAGTGTGCTGATCGACGAACCCATTGAGGCCCGGAACGACGACGGGGAGTTGGTGGAGTGGCCCAAGAACTACAACAATGTGTGGACATATCAGAGTTATACCATGGCCCAGGCGTTGTGGGAATCCAAAAATACCATTCCAGCCCAGTTGATCCAGATGCTCACTCCTCAGTACTGCTATGATTTCCTCACCCAGAAGCTGGGGATCTCTACCTTGGCAGAAGATGAAGCCAGCCATGAAGCCTTAGCCTTGGGCGGTTTGACCTACGGTGTTTCGGTGGAAGAACTCACCGCCGCCTATCAGATTTTCGGCAACGGCGGAGTATATAACGAGCCTAAATACTACACCACCGTACTTAATGCTCAGGGCGAAGTCGTGCTGGACACCAGCGATCAGGAGGGGACTCAGGTCATTTCCAGCCAAACCAGCTATATCATGAATCGGATGCTGAAAAACGTAGTGGAGCGGGGCACCGGCACCGCCGCCAAGGTCAGCGGCGTGGAAGTGGTAGGCAAGACCGGTACGTCCAGTTACAGCGAGGATTTGTGCTTTGTGGGCCTTTCCCCCAGCTATGTAGCGGGAGTGTGGCTTGGCTATTCGGAAAATAAGGAAACCATTTCCGGCGGTTACTCTGCGGCACAGGTGTGGAAGAACTTGATGAGCAGCATTGTGGCAGGAGCAGAAACAACCTTTGAGATGGACACCACCGGGGTGGTAGAATCCTACTATGACCCATCTACCGGCAAGTGTACTTCCAGCAATACCGGCTATATCGGCTATTACAAGGAAGATCATTTGGAAGAATAATAGAGTCCCGCAGAGTCCGGTGGATTCTGCGGGATTTTTGAAGCGAGGAGAAATACCATGAAATATCTTTCCTGGAATGTAAACGGTTTGCGTGCCTGTTTGGGCAAAGGCTTTTTGGATTATTTCTGGCAGCAGGAGGCAGATGCGTTCTGCTTGCAGGAAACCAAGCTCCAGACAGGGCAGGTGGAGCTGGAGCTGCCGGGCTACCATCAATATTGGCATTCTGCGGTGAAAAAGGGCTATTCCGGCACGGCGGTATTCTGCAAGAGGGAGCCTTTGTCGGTGGCTTACGACATCGGCAGCGAAGCTATGACTGGGGAAGGGAGGAGCATCACCCTGGAATTTGAGGATCACTATCTGGTCACGGTGTACACCCCCAATGCCCAGCAAGGCTTGGCACGGCTGGATTTTCGAATGGACTGGGAGGACGCTTTCCGAACGTATCTTCAAACCTTGGACGAAAAGAAGCCGGTGATCGTCTGCGGGGATTTGAATGTGGCGCACCAGGAGATTGATTTGAAAAATCCTAAGACCAATCGAGGCAATGCCGGGTTCAGCGATGAGGAGCGGGGCAAAATGACCCAGTTGCTGGACAGCGGGTTTACCGATACCTTCCGGCATCTCCATCCGGAAGAAACCGGAATTTACAGTTGGTGGAGTTACCGGTTTAAGGCCAGGGAAAAGAATGCGGGCTGGCGGATTGACTATTTTTTGGTGTCCGACCGTATAAAAGATCGGGTGAAGGAAGCCAACATTCACACTCAGGTGATGGGCAGCGATCACTGCCCGGTGGAACTGATTTGGGAATAAAAAAGATGAGCCGTGAAAAACAAACCGGCTCATCTTTTTTCTTTGAACTATGAGGGGTGTCGCCGCACAGGTTTTCTGTGCAGCAGCGGCCATTCTGGCCCGAATAAAAAAGTGTTTCGGCTAATTGTGCAGCCGTCGAATGAGCTTAAACGCCACTTCATGTTGCAGCACCAAGGGCTTTTCCATGGAAAAGAATATTAAACCACTGGTGCTGCTGGTGATTTCGGCGGTTACTTCGGCAGTGAAGGGGTCCAGAATCAGGCCGATAGCCTCTCCGTATTTCACCTCGTCGCCAGGAGCTTTCAAGGCACGGAAAATTCCCCCGGCAGGGGTCAGCACCGTAGCCAAATCGCTTTCGTTGATAACGGTGGAAAGGTAGCCGTTGTGGCAGGCGTATTTTACAACCCCAACTCGGCTGAGGTACCGCAGCACGGCGCTGACTGCCTGAGCGGCGCTTTCCTCATCAATCCGTGCCGTTTCCCTGGTGTACAAGCTGAAGGCATTGGATTCCCAAATCTGCCAGTTGTAGTTTAAGGTGGTGGTGTCGATGGGCTTGGGCGTGCGCATTACCACATAAGGCAGTCCGAACAGGTTTCCCAAAGAGGAGCTTTGGTAGCCGGTATCCATGATTCTTACATGGGGCACGAAATCACCCGGCAGATAGAAGCTGGCAAAATGAATCCCGCAATGGTATCCTTTCACGGCGTCAAACAGCGCCGCAGCGATGCGCTGGGTGGTTTCCCCTTTGTCATAGCCGGGGAACATCCGGTTGATGTCAGTGTTGTCCATGGGCCAGAAACGCTTGCCGACGTTCATGGAATAGCGGTTGACGCAGGGGATTACCAGAATTTCGTGTCCGGGCAAAAGTGTGCCCCGCTTTTCCATCTCGGTAAGGGCCTGCACCAGTTTGGCGCAGACATACATCTGCTGCACTTCGTTGCCTCGGACTCCGCCCACCACGGCGCAGGATTTTTCCCCGGAACCGAACCGGAAGCCTTCCAGCACAAAATCCTGGCGGTAGGGGGTGGGTTGGCGGAATAAAATCTCCCGTCTCATTGGACTTCACCTCCCGTCAGGATTCGAGCCAGCAGGCTGCCGGGGTAGACGACCGGATATTCCCGCAGGGTAAACAGCAATCCATCTGCCGGAGCGGTGACCCGTTCTCGGATTTCTCCGGTCAGGGGATCGGCGATGATGCCCAAAAGCTGTCCGGCCTGCACTCGGCCACTGTGTTGGGCTTCCGCCATAAAGATGCCCGCTGCATTGGCGTTTAGAAAGGCCACTTCGTCCTTGCTGACAATGGGGGTGTGGGTACAGTGGGTAGGGCCATCCCACATGCCCTGGTTTTTCATTAGATTCAGAATGCCTTCGGTGAGTTGTTCGCCGTAGGTACGGGTCAGCCGCATTCCAACCCCCATCTCCACCACCAGGCAGCAGGTGCCCAGAGTGTTCATGCTGTGGGCAAAGGTGCTGTGAAGTACGGTGGCTGCGCTGTGAACCCAGACAAAATCAATGTTCAACTGCTTCGCCAAGGGAACCAGCCGGTCCGCCGTCTCTTCCGAGATTCGTACTTGAGGCAGCTCCCGCAAAAAGATGTTGGAAGCATGGATGTCAATGGCAATGTCCGCTCCGGTAACATCCTGGATGATTTTTTGCGCCAAATACTCTGCCGCCGGGCCGTCGTTTTCACCGGGGAAGATTCGGTTCATGTCCAGATCAAACAACGGTACGCCGCGCTGGATGGTGTTGATGCCCATGGGGTTGATGGCTGGATAAATGTCTACCGTGGCATGGAGATATTCCGGGTGTTCCTGCAGCCGACGGTTCAGCAAAAAAGCCACATACTGCCCTTCCAATTCGTCCCCGTGAATCCCGGTGACAATGCAAATGCGTTTACCGCCGTCCTGCCCGGACGGCGGTTCAATGCGGTTTTTATGCAGCTCTAAATTTTCATGTACTGCCAGCTCTAAACTGGCTACCTGTACATCCATTTTGTTTCCACCTCGCATATATGAATAAGGGCGGGAAGCTACACTTCCTCCACCCGCATAAAGACAGTTTGGGTCTGGTCAGCCATTCCCCAGAAAGAGCCCTGTTCTACCGGGCAGTCCGCAGCATCCCGGCCGGTGGCAAAGCAGAGGTAACGGTCATCTACCAAACAGTCCCGGGTAGGGTCGAAACCGTGCCAGGCGCCGTCCTGGTAGATTTCTGCCCAGGCATGGGTGGCGCCTTCCCCTACGGTCAGTCCCATGCAGTATCGGGCCGGCCACCCCATGAGCCGTGCCAGAGCCACAAATACCTGGGCGTAATCCTGGCAGACCCCTTTTCCTCCGGACAGCGCCTGTTCCGCCGTGGTGGCGATGCCTGTGGCGCCGGGCTGGTAGCGCAGCATACTGTGAACCGCATGGCATAGGGCAAACGCCGCTTCCAAAGTTCCGCTTTGCGTCATGGTAGTGGATACCTGGCGCAGGATGGGGCCGGGCTTGGTGCGCAGCCCCGGAAACCGCAGGGCCGGGTTGGGAGCTGGGGCAGGCTGCCCCGGCGTTTCCACCACTGCAATGCCGTGGCTGCCGTAATGAAGGGTGTTGTGTGGCTGGTTGATGCTGCACCAATACACGGTGTTGCCGAACCCGTCCATTTGAGGCGGGGGCAGATGGCCCGGCTCCAATTCAACGGTGTAATGCTCCAGCCGTTGGCTGCCATTGCGCAAAGGCAGGCAGCGCAAAGCAATCTGGTGCTGCTGCACCGGCACCGAATACTCCATGGTGGTGTCAAAAGCAAATTGCAGTCGTTTCATGTTTGCTTCCTCCTTGGCGTCCGGCAGCGGGATCACATTCCCAAAAACAAACCGTCTACCGCTTCCAGCAGGTCGCTCCGAACCGGCATTTCGCTGGTTTTATCCAGAATGGCATCCACCAAAAAGTTCAGCTTGTCCTGGTCGACGTTCAGTTGTGCTTTGTACAGCCGGTTGAACAGCCGGGCAAATTCCTTTTCGCACAGGGAATCCTCATAGCCCAGGCGCAGGTAAAGATCCACCCGCTCCAGACTGGCTCCGGTTTTGATGATGTTGCGGCTGGTTTCTTCATCGATCTTTTCTTCGCAGGACCCCCGGAAAGCCATAATGTCGTCCAGCACCCATTGCAGCTCCACACCGGGACCGGTGCTGCTGGCAGCCAGATTCATGGCGGAAACTGCCATCTGGATATAGGCCAGGGTCTCTGTGGTAAGGGTTTCCCGCAGCACCACCGCATTGTCGTAAGCATGATCCAGATTGGTGATGATGGAATAGGGGTTGTCGGTGTCAAAATAGTACCGGCGGATAAAGTTGGCGGTACTCTGATAATCGTTGGGAAGCCCCAGCTTTTCACAATAGCCGGGATAATCCCCTTCCTGTCCGTCGGTATCGGCTTCAAATAAGGGGCGGGACGCCTTGAGGGAGGTGTAGACCCGTTCCAAATAGCGCCCCAGCCAGAACAGCCGGTTTGCCTTGCTCAGTGTGATAGTACCCATGTGTCCTTAAAGCCTCCTCCTTGTGAACTGTTTACCACAAAACTGCCGGGGTCCCGGCTGAACCGGGTCAAACCGCTGGGCCAGACCACGGTTTTTTTGCCAGCCAGCACAAAGGCACGCAGATCCGCTTTGCGCTCTACCCGCTCTCCATTTTCCATCACAGGCAGATCCTTAAAATCAATGACTTCCTGGGCAATAAACCGGCGGGGCTCCCGACGGATCAGATCCTTTAACTGCTCCAGCTTTTCTTTGGTTAAATCACGGCCGAATATTACTCCGTAACCGCCGGCTTCTGCGACGTCCTTTACCACCAGTTGTTCCAGATTGGCCAGCACATAGTCCTGGTCTTCCTGATAGAAGGGCAGATAGGTGGGGGCGTTGTGGAGAATGGGTTCTTCACCCAAATAATAGCGGATCATTTTGGGAACGAAATAGTAGATGCCTTTGTCGTCGGCCGCACCGTTGCCGGGAGCGTTAATCAGGGCTACATTTCCGGCACGGTAGGCTCCCATGACTCCGGGAATACCAATCAGGCTTTCCGGCAAAAAGGTGGTGGGGTCCAGGTATTCATCGCTGATGCGGCGGTAGATGGCGCCAACCCGTTCCGGAGCTTTCTGCCCCTTGTAGTAAACCACGTTATCCTCCACATAGAGGTCGTTGGTCTCCGCCAACACCGCACCGCTCACTTCTGCCAGGTAGCTGTGTTCAAAGTAGGCGGCGTTGTACCGGCCGGGGGTAAAGATAACGTTGATGCCTCCGGTGTTGACGTTGTCCATCACCTCCCGCAACAGTTGGCCGTAGTTGCGGTTGTCCACAATGTCGTACCGCCGGAAGGTGGCGGGACTGCAACGGCGGCAAAGACCTCTGGCAATCAGAGGATAGGAGGCTCCGGAAGGAATACGCAGGTTGTCCTCCAAAATAAACCAGTCCCCGTCCTTGCCCTGCACCAGGTCAATGCCGGAGATGTGGCTGTAAATGCCTTTGGGGGGAGAGATCCCCTCGCAGGCCGGCAGATAGCCGGAACCGGCAAAGGCGAAGTCTTCCGGGACCACGCCGTCATGGATAATCTTTTTCTCGCCGTACAAATCCTTCAAAAATAAATTTAACGCAGTGACACGCTGGGTCAGTCCTTTGTCCAGCACTGCAAACTCTGCCGCTGTAATGACCCTGGGCAGGGGGTCGAAGGGAAACAGCCGTTCTTTAAATACACCATTTTTATAAAGGCCGAATTTGACGCCGTATCTCGCTAACTGCTGGTTGATGCTTGTTTGATGGGCTATAAGCTCTTGCATATCTGGTCTCTCCTCCTGTCAAATTCTTTTTGCCTTGCGCCTTGGATAGCATATAAATAAAATGGCAAAGAAACCCCGTGGGCCCCCTTGCCTTTAACAATCAAAATTATATTGATTTTTTTTGCCTTTGTCAAGAGTTCCAGCGGGCGGGGTCGGGAGACTAACTAATATTTAGCAAAGTGCATCTTTCGCTTTATAATATTTTGAGACGCTTATTCGTTTCGACAAAAAGTTTTGAGTCTATCAGATTACCGAATGAGAAATCGCATGGAATGGATCTTCTTCCTTCAGCAACCGGGAGATCAGGGCTAAAAACCGCTTCAGCACCGGGTGGTTGTTCCCATAGGGGTAGTACGCTCCAAAAGAAATGTCCGGTAAATCACTCACGGGAAGATAGCATAATCCAGATTCCCTGGCCTGGGGAATATCCGGATATAGGGTGTAGCCAATGCCTGCCTTTGCCAAAGCCAAGGTGCTTTCAATGCTTTCAGTTAAAAATCGCTGTTCCGGGGGAAGGACTACCAGCACTTTGCTTTGTTCGACAAAAACAGCATTGGAAGTTTGGCGGGGGGAACAGGCAATGAAGTTCCCTTTTAGCTGGTCTTTGGTCAGGGTCTGGTATTGAGCCAGGGAGTGTTCCGGCGAACAGACGCAGGCCATGGGCGCTACGCAAAGTTCTTTGAAAGACAAGGTGGTCTTTTTGGATTCTTCTTTGACGCCCAGGGCAATGTGGATCTGGTTGTTTTCCACCAGGTTGATTAGGGAAGGGAAGGGAACCAGACGGATAGAAGGACGAAGCAAAGGAAATTCCTGGGCCAGCACCTTTAAGATGGGAGGAAGCAGGTTCAATTCCATATGATTGTGACATCCGATTTCAAATGGAATAAAGTGTTCCCGCATTCCAAGGCGTTCTTTGGCGGAAAGGGCGGTTTTCAAAATCAACTGCGCATCTGCCAGAAACAGAATCCCTTCCTGGGTCAGGGAGACGCTTTTGCTGGTGCGGTGAAAGAGCTTGACCTCCAGTTCTTCTTCCAGGGTCTGGATTTGATGGCTGACAGCGGGCTGGGTAATTTTCAGGGATTTGGAGGCTTTGGAAAAGCTCAGATACTCTGCAACGGACACAAAGCATTCTAACTGTACGGTATTCATAAAATTTCTCCGGTTTTGTTGCAAAAAACGAAAATTCAAAACGATAAAATATCTTTATTGATTATACCCCTTTCTTTGGCCTTTTGCAAGCGAAACCAATTCAAATCCTGGCATAAAAAGGCGGTATACTGGAATGGAGCCGGAATTGGTTGAGGTTCTATAAAAAACATTTATCGAATATAATGATTTTGAATTTCACAATTCAACGGTTTCGTGGTAAAATTTTTATGCACAGAAAAAATAAGGGTATAAACAGTTTGGCTTGGAAGCAATCGAAAAAGCACACAGGAGGTGCAGAAAAAATGTCGGAAGACATCAGTGCAGAAGAACTGATTTTTATCATACGAAAAGTCGGTCTGCATCTGACAGCACAGTTGGAACTTTGTTTCAAGGAAGAAGAAATCAGTGGGATACAGGCCTACTTTATGGTGTACATTCTGCGCCATCATCCCAAAGGAACCTTTCTGACCGAATTGTACCATGAAATTGGGGTATCGAAGCCTACGCTGTCTGTGTTGATTAAGAAATTGAAGCAGAAAGGATACCTTTCCATGGAAGAAAACCCGGAGGATATTCGCAAAAAGAAGGTGATTCCCACAGGAAAACTTTTGGAAGAAGGAGAGGCCTTTTTGCAGCAGGCCGCTCAGATGGAATCTCAGATTTGCAGTGTGTTGAATTCCCAGGAAAAATCCCAGCTGCAAGGCCTGATGCAAAAAGTGTTGGAGCAAATGGTGAACCTGGAACAAAAAGAAACAGACAGGAGGTACTTTAAGCGTGAGAAAAGTATTGCAACAGCTTAAGCAGTATAAAAAGGATACCTTTCTTTGTATCGGTATGTGCGTCTTGGAAGTGATTATGGAAATCCTGATGCCCTTTGTGACTGCCATTATTATCGACCAGGGACTGCAGGCCGCAAATCTGCCGGTGGTTTACAAATACGGCATCTTGATTGTAGTCATGGCTTTGCTGAGCCTGTGTTTCGGCGCCATAGCCGGAAAAGCATCTGCCAAAGCCGCCGCTGGCCTTTCCGCCAATCTGCGGGAGGCCATTTATGCCAAGATTCAAACCTTTTCATTTTCCAACATTGATAAGTTCAGTGTGCCGGGCTTGGTGACCCGAATGACCACTGATATTACCAACGTGCAGAATGCGTTTATGATGATTATTCGTGTGGCGGTGCGGGCGCCTTTGAATCTGGTTTTCAGCTTTATCATGTGCCTGTTTATCAATGTCCAGCTCAGCCTGATGTTCTTGATGGCCGCTGTGTTCCTGATTATCGTCATTGGCGGCATTATGGTGGCTACTCTGAAAATCTTCAATGTGGTGTTCCGCCGCTACGATGACTTGAACGCCAGCGTTCAGGAAAATGTCACCGCCATTCGGGTGGTCAAAGCCTTTGTTCGGGAAGATTATGAAAATAAAAAGTTTTCAAAGGCCTCCCAGACGCTGTATAAAATGTTCGTCAAGGCGGAAGGTCTGCTGGCCTTCAACAATCCGGCGATGATGGTAGCCGTGTATTTCTGCATTATCTCCATTTCCTGGTTTGGCGCACAGTTCATTGTAGGCGGCAGTATGACGACAGGTGAGTTGACCAGTCTGTTCAGCTATGTGATGGCTCTTTTGATGAGCCTGATGATGCTTTCCATGATCGTGGTTATGGTCAGTATGTCCATGGCCAGCATTCGCCGGATCAGCGGGGTGCTCAGCGAAACCCCTGACCTTGCCGAGCCGGAGAATCCGGTGACGGAAGTGAAAGACGGCAGCATTGATTTCAACCATGTGAATTTTGCCTACAAGCAGGGCAGCGGAAAATATGCCTTATCTGACATTGACCTGCACATCAAAAGCGGTGAGACCATCGGGGTCATCGGAGGAACGGGCTGCGGCAAGAGTTCTCTGGTGAACTTGATCTGCCGGTTGTACGACGTCAACGAAGGTTCGGTTTGCGTTGGAGGCGTCAATGTCAAAGATTACGATACCGAGGCGCTGCGCAACCAGGTTTCGGTGGTGCTGCAACAGAACACCTTGTTTTCCGGTAGTATTTTGGAGAACCTGCGTTGGGGTAATCCGGAGGCTACGGAGGAAGAGTGCGTGGAAGCCTGTAAAGCCGCCTGCGCCGATGAATTTATTGGGCGTATGCCCAAAGGCTACCGCACCAAAATCGAACGGGGCGGCGCCAACGTATCCGGCGGCCAGAAACAACGTCTTTGCATTGCCAGAGCCCTGCTGAAAAAGCCGAAGATTCTGATTTTAGATGATTCCACCAGCGCCGTGGATACCGCCACCGATGCAAAAATCCGAGCGGCCTTTGCCAAAGAAATTCCCGGCACCACCAAAATTATCATTGCGCAGCGGATTTCCAGCGTCGAGTCTGCCGATCGGATTTTGGTGCTGCAGGACGGGCAGGTCAATGCCTTCGACACCCATGAAAACCTGTTGAAAGACAATGCCATCTATCAGGAAATCTATCAGGCTCAGATGGAGGGCGGCGGCGATTTCGACCAGCCTGCATAATTTTGGAAGGAGGAAAGCCATTTTATGAGTAAGAAAAAATCCAGAGCCCGTGTTGCCAACGCATCGGCCATGATTACCCGAGTGCTCCGGTATATGCTTCGTTATTATAAGGTTCCCTTTGTGTTGGTCCTTGTTTGTATCCTGATTTCCGCCATTGCGACTGTGGTGGGAGCGACCTTCCCGCAAACGTTGGTGGACGATTACATTACCCCCATGCTGACCAGCGGCTCCGCCGACTTCAGCGGTCTGGCCTCCGATTTGGTTCGTTTGGGCTGCATTATGGCGGTAGGCGTGGTTGCCGCATTTGCCTACAACCGGATTATGGTCAACATCAGCCAAGGCACCATGCGCCATCTGCGGGACGATTTGTTCCAAAACATGGAGTCGCTGCCCATTAAATATTTCGACACCCATGCCCATGGCGACATTATGTCGGTGTACACCAACGACGTGGATACCCTTCGCCAGCTCCTCAGTCAGAGCGTTCCCCAGATCATTAACTCGGTGATCACCATGATTGCTACGCTGATTACCATGATTGTCTTGAATCCGGCGCTGACGGTGATCTCTCTGCTGACAGCGGTGGTGATGCTTTGGGTAACTTCCAAATTCACCTCCCTGTCCGGCCGGTACTATGTTCATCAGCAGCAGGATTTGGGCGCTGTGGACGGCTTTATTGAAGAGATGCTGGACGGCCAAAAGGTAGTTAAGGTGTTCTGCCACGAAGAAGCCGCCAAAGAAGATTTTCACAAGGTCAATGAAAAGCTTCGCAAAAGCACCGAAAAGGCCAACGGTTATGCCAACCTGTTGATGCCGGTGAACGCCAATATCGGCTGGGTCAGCTATGCGCTGGTGGCGGCAGTGGGCGCTGTTTTAGGCATCAACAATCTGGCTGGTGTCACCGTCGGCACGGTAGTTACCTTCGTGGGGTTGAATAAGAGCTTCACCAACCCCATTACTCAGGTCAGCCAGCAGGTAAACTTTGTGGTGAACGCTGCGGCCGGCGCTCAGCGTGTGTTTGAATTGATGGATCAGACGCCGGAAGTGGACGATGGATATGTGGAACTGGTCAACGCCAAAGTGGACAGCAATGGCAAGATCGTGGAGGCGGAAACCCGCACCGATATGTGGGCTTGGAAGCATCCTCATAAAGCCAGCGGAACGGTGACCTACACCAAACTGGAAGGCGGCGTGGTGCTGGATCATGTGGACTTTGGCTATACAGAAGAAAAAATGGTGCTGCATGACATCAGCTTGTATGCCAAACCCGGCCAGAAGATTGCTTTTGTAGGCGCCACCGGCGCAGGTAAAACCACCATCACCAACCTGATCAACCGCTTTTATGACATTGCCGACGGCAAGATTCGGTACGACGGCATCAACATCAACAAGATTAAGAAAGCGGATTTGCGCCGGAGCCTGGGCATCGTCCTTCAGGACACCCATTTGTTTACCGGCACTGTTATGGACAATATCCGCTACGGCAAGCTGGACGCTACCGATGAGGACTGCATCAGGGCGGCTAAATTGGCCAACGCCGACAGCTTTATCCGCCGTTTGCCTGATGGTTACCAGACCATGCTTACCGGAGACGGCGCCAACCTGAGCCAGGGACAGCGTCAACTGCTGGCCATTGCCCGTGCGGCCGTTGCGGACCCGCCGGCGCTGATTTTAGATGAGGCCACCTCCTCCATTGATACCCATACCGAAAAACAGGTGCAGGACGGCATGGACGCCTTGATGAAAGGACGTACCACCTTTGTCATTGCCCACCGGCTGTCCACCGTCAAGAACTCCGACTGCATCATTGTCATGGAGCAGGGCCGGATCATTGAACGGGGCACCCACGATGAGCTGATTGCCGCCAAAGGAAAATACTATCAGCTATACACTGGCAATTTTGCGGCTTAATAAACAACATACTAGAGCAGAACGAGTCTTTCCAAAAGGCTCGTTTTTGTTTTTTGATACAAAAAGAAAACCGCAGTACCGTGATGAAGATACTGCGGCTCCTTGACCCGGCGGTCAGCTTGAAAAAACGGATCGCTTACGTCAACAGTTTTTCATATGTGAAGCTGCCCATGGCCCGTTTGAGCAGCAGCACTGCTGCCAGGGCGCAAAGCACGCCCAGCCCCAGCAGTATCCAAAAGCTGAGCATCAGCACCCCGGTAAGCTGTCCCACTGCCAGCAGAATCACCGGGACGATCAAAAAGACGGCTCCTTGTTGGGATTCTTCTGCGGTTTTGGCTTTGGCGGACTGCCGGACAATCAAAGTAACGGCAATGAGGGAGATGGCCGGGGACACCAGCAGCAGAATTACCAGCCAGCTAATGCCGGGAAGCAGGCCGCTTCCGGTAAGGAGAAACAACTCAATTTCCAGCACCAGCAGCATGGCGGCAAAGGAGATCAGCGACACCAGCATGCTTACCAAAAAGCAGGCCAATACCTTGGCACGGAAGATCTCTTTTAAGGTAAGAGGGGCGTAGAAAAGGGTCTCCAGGGTGCGCTTTTCTTTTTCTCCCACAAACGAGCTGGCCGCCATAATGGATGCGGTCATAATCGGAATCATAAGGAAAAACACCGGCAGGATATAATTGAGCAGCATGCGGTGAATGAGCTGTTCCAAACTGCTTTCCTGGATTGATTCCGGGAGCAGGGACAGCATCTGCTGCAAATCGAGGTCGTCGGGGGAAAAGTGTCCGGCGATCACGAAAACGGAAGGCAGCAGGACAGTAAGCACAATCGGCACAATCAGCAGGGAAGCGAACCATCTGCGGTTCGATATCACGCCGTGAAAATCTTTGGAGATCATGGCATACATGGAGCGTTTCATAACAGCACCTCCTGAGCGCCGGTAAGGGCAAAATAGATTTCTTCTAGGCTTGGGGTCTGGGCGGAGACGCTGTAGATTTGACAGCCCAGTTCCACCAGCTGCCGTATCAGTTTTGGAATGTCGTCTTCCTTGGAAACGACCCCTTCCCAAACGTCATCTTCTTTTAAGGTCAGTCCCAGAGCAGGGGGAATGTTTTTCGCCCGGATCTGCACCCTCATTCCGGCAGAAACCCGGCTTTGCAGTTCTTCCAAAGTGCCGGATGCCAGCAAACGCCCCTGTTCCATCAGCCCGTACCGGGTGCAGATTTCTTGGGCATAGCGAAGCTGGTGGGTGCAGAGGAACAGGGTGACACCTTCTTCCTTGGCCAGCCGCCGCAGCATCCCGTTCACCCGCAGCACGCTTTCCGGGTCCATTCCGGAAGTGGGCTCATCCAAAAATAAGATTTTAGGCCTGGACAAAAGGGCTCTGGCCAGGGAGAGTTTCTGCCGCATACCGGTGGAATAAGCCCCCAGCTTTTGGTTGGCGGCATCAGCCAAGTCCAACTGCGCCAACAACTGTTTGGCCCGCTGCGCCCCCTGCTGCCTGGATAATCCGAACAGGGAGGCATAAAATTCCAGGTTTTCCATGCCGGTGAGATGGTCGTACATTTGGGCGTGTTCCGTTACCACGCCGGAAAAGGCATGGACCTGTTCCGGGTGCAGGGCCGGATCGATCCCCAGTACCCGGCAACCGCCCTGGGAAGGGGAGAGAATGCCGGTGAGCAGCTTTACGGTGGTGGTTTTTCCGGCTCCGTTTGGCCCTAAAAATCCAAACACTTCCCCTTGCTGCAAGGTGAGATTCAGCTCTTTGACCGCTTCTCTGCCGCCGGGATAGGTTTTGGAAAGCTGGTAAAATGCAATGGCGTCCATATTAAACAATCCTTTCTTGGCTGGCTTTCAGCCGGGCAATCATTCCTGCAAACCGAGGTTCCTGGGCCAGTTGGGCAAATTCTTCCAAACTGAAATCAAAGAAAGCCGCCAACCGGGGCAGCAGGATAATGGCCGGGTAGGAAGCGCCGGTTTCCCATTTGGACACCGCCGCTTTGGACACCCCCAGGTGTTCCGCCAGTTCTTCCTGGGTTACGTTTTGTTTGCGGCGGCACTCACTCAGCACTGCGCCGATCTGCAATTTATTCATTTTCCCGCCTCCTGTCCTTATTGTAGGGGAGAGGAAATAAAAAAGCAATAGAAGGGAAGTTGATTTTGGTGGAAGAAGTCAACCGGCAGGAAACAAGCTGGCTGGAACCGGTCGGCTCATAACTGCGGGGACTCCTGCCCGGCAGGCACAGATTCTGATTGGAAGAAACTGGACGTCCCAGGGGACAGATGAAAGAAATCTCGGAATTTTCCGGGAATGCAGGAAATCAAGATAATAATTCTGATTGATTGAGCCTGACCATGGCGGTGAGCTTGTCCGGGTGCGGCGACAAAACCGCTTCTGCGCCGGTTCGTGAATACTGTATATCACCATACCGTCTTGGATTACGCAGGAGGGTTTGCATTTTCTCCAAAAAAATGATATACTTGTGTCAGTAATTTAGAGAAAAGCACAGAAATGATTTCTGTGAACCCAGAAAGGAAGAGTATGATTTCATGAAGCGTGCAAGCGGTATCCTGATGCATATTACCAGTTTGCCGGGAAAGTACGGGATCGGCGCCATGGGACAATCTGCCTATGATTTTGTGGATTTTCTGGAAAAGTCCGGCCAGCGATATTGGCAGATCCTTCCCATCGGCCCCACCAGCTACGGCAACAGCCCCTATTCCTCCTATTCCACTTTCGCCGGCAACCCTTATCTCATTGATTTGGATCTGCTGGTGAAAGACGGCCTGCTGACACAGGCGGAGTGTGAAGCCCATCTTTGGGGGGAGGATCCCTGCAAGGTGGATTTCGACGCCATGTATACGGAGAAACTGCCTCTGTTGAAAAAAGCCTTTCTCCGAGACAAACCGGGAAAAGCCTATGAGAAATTCCTGTTGGAAAACAAGGACTGGGCAGAGGACTACGCCTTGTTTATGGCCATCAAGCAGAGCCAGGAGATGAAGCAGTGGTATGACTGG
Organism: uncultured Oscillospiraceae bacterium; assembly: GCA_964635385.1. Taxonomy (GTDB): domain Bacteria; phylum Bacillota; class Clostridia; order Oscillospirales; family Ruminococcaceae; genus Egerieicola. Next base: position 5,535 of record CAZWNI010000003.1, on the reverse strand, counting down.
GAGGACGGCCTTCGCCTCCGGGACCCAGAAGCTCTGGAAAAGGCCAAAAAAGAGCTGAAACAGGAAATTGCCTTTCAGCTTTGGCTGCAGTACATTTTCTTTGAGCAGTTTTCCAAACTCAAGAAGTATGCCAATCAACACGGCGTCAAGCTGTTCGGGGACATTCCCATTTATGTAGCCGGGGACAGCGCCGACACCTGGAGCCACCCGGAGCTGTTCTGTTTTGATGAGGACGGCCGGCCCAGTCTGGTGGCGGGGGTGCCGCCGGACTATTTTTCCGAGACCGGCCAGCTTTGGGGCAATCCCTGTTACCGTTGGGAGGAGCATAAGAAAACCGGCTATGCCTGGTGGAACCAGCGGATTCGCCGTGCCTTTTTGACCTACGACGTAATGCGCATCGACCACTTCCGTGGCTTTGACGAATACTGGGCGGTGCCGGCCCAGGAGGAAACCGCTATCCACGGGGAATGGAAAAAGGGCCCCGGTATCCAGTTTTTCCGCCAGCTTCACAAAAATCTGGGAGACCTGGAGATCATTGCAGAGGATCTGGGGGTTATGACCCCTGGGGTGGAAAAACTGCTGAAGGATTCCGGATACCCCGGCATGAAGGTGCTGGAGTTTGCCTTTGATGGTTCCGACAACGCCTTTCTGCCCCATAACCACATCAAAAACTGCGTGGTGTATACCGGAACCCACGACAACGACACCTTGATGGGCTGGCTGAACAGCGCTCCGAAAAAAGAGTTGGAGTATGCCCGGCGGTACCTGAACCTGAGCCGTGAGGAAAGCTATTCCTGGGGCTTTATCCGGGCGGCTTTCCAAAGCGTGGCGGATCTTTGCATCATTCCCATGCAGGATTACCTGCTGCTGGATACCGACTGCCGAATGAACACCCCCAGCACCGTAGGCGGCAACTGGGAATGGCGGATGGAAGAAGGCGCTGCCGATGAAATTTTAAGCGAGGATATTCGGGAGATGGTGGAATTGTACCACCGCTGGGGCTGAACCGCTCTTTCCTCCAGATAACGAAAAATAACAAACAGCGGGAAATCCTCAGATGGGGAATCCCGCTGTTTGTTGTATCTCGTTTAGTTTAAGGTGTAGGTCATGACATAATCGTCCATTACAAAGCCTCCGCCGATGTCGGTTTCCACGGCGTCGGTCTGGACAAATCCCCAGTGACGGTACACCTCCAAAGAGTGGGTGTTGCCCTTGTTGCAGGTCAGGCGGATAAACCGGTATCCCTTTTCCCGGCAGAGGGCGGTAAGTTTCCGGAAAGCCTTCCCGGCATAGCCCTTTCCCCGGTACTCCTTTTTCAGGTAGAGCTTGCTTAAAAACAACCCTTCCCCTTCCGGGCAGACCCCAATGTAGCCCAATACCTGTTCTTCACAACGGATCTGATAGTAGGTGTAGCCCTGGCTGCGGATCTGCTCCTCCATGGCGGGCAGAGACTGGAACTTGTCTACCATATATTCCACCTGTTCCGGGGAAATGATGCCGGGAAAGTATTCCCGCCAGATCTCACCGGCCAACTGGGCGGTGTCTGCCAACAGGGCTGGGGTATCGGCGGCTATCAATGAAACGGACTGCATAAACATTCTTCTTTCTGTGTAAAATAAAAGGTAATCCTTTTATAGTATAGCACAGATGGAAGGTTTTGTATATCCGTCCCTTTATCCCAACGCTTTTTTGCTTTTGAGCAGTTTGGCAGGTTCTCCGTGGAAGTGTTTGCGCATTATCTTGCAAAGCCCGCTGACCGGCAGGCAAAGCAGTCCCCACAGCACCGAATAGACCAGGCAGATCTGTCCCATAAAGTGAAACTTAAAGCAGGAATAGTCCCACACGTTCCAGTTTTGCCAGCAGTTGACCACCAGCCCGGCGGCAAATTCCACAGCGGTAATTACCCCGCTCCCCAACAGGCATTTTAATCCCAGGGACAATTTGCTGAATTTTCCATACAGGTTGTACAGCAGCAACAGGCAGGTGCCTCCCGCCAAGGCCATGCTCCAGTGGGTGGATTGCCGCCAGATTAGTTCGATTGCCGGATATCCGGCGGCTCCGGTGGCAAAGACGGTGAGCTGCTCTTTGAGTTTTTGCATTCAAATTCCTCCCTCGCCTTCCTAGTATGCCCGGAAAAACAGAGAAAGTATTGTCAGTTTTCGGAAGGTCATGCTATAATAGATGCGTCTACTGTGTCGATGTGTGTCATTTTCCGTTTGGCCGGCGAAAAGCGAAGGGGATTGATGCGCAAGCATTGCAGAAAGAGGAGGCGAAGGAGCTTGCCGAGATTTTATACCAATAAAATTGAAGGAAAACAGGTTCGGATTCCCGGAGCGGATGCGGTGCATACCGGCAGGTCACTGCGGATGAAGCCGGGGGAAGAGCTTACCGTCAGCGACTACGGCGGCACCGACCATCGCTGCGCCATCACCCGGATTACCCCGGATGCGGTGGAACTGACTGTTTTGGAAAGCATGCCCAACGAGAGCGAGCCTGCCGTAAAGGTGACTTTGTACCAGGCCCTGCCCAAAGGGGACAAGTTAGAAAGCATTCTGCAAAAATCCGTGGAGTTGGGAGTCAGCCGGATTGTGCCGGTGCTGACCAGCCGGTGCATTTCCCGGCCGGACAGCAGATCCATGGCAAAAAAATTACAGCGGTATGAAAAGATCGTTCTGTCCGCCGCCAAACAGTGCGGCCGGGGGATTTTGCCGGAGGTCTGCCCGCTGATGAGCTTTGATCAGGCCGCCCAACGGCTGGCGCAGCACGAAACCCCCATCTTTTGCTATGAGCAGGGCGGCGACTCCTTGGCTTCCCTGGTGCGTCCCGACGCCAAAGACGTGGGAGTGCTCATTGGGGCGGAAGGAGGGTTTGATCCTGCGGAAGCGGAAATGCTGTCGCAGTTGGGCGTGCCTCGTGCCGGTTTGGGCAAGCGAATCCTTCGCTGTGAAACCGCCCCCATTGCTGCGCTGGCGGCGATTATGCTGCTTACCGGGAATTTAGAATAATTCTGCGGCTTGCACAAAAACTAAGAACGGAATTTGAACATTGTAAAATTTATCTCCAAAACCCTTGTACCTGGGAGAATTTTTCGCTATAATACAGGTATAGAGAGTTTTACAGAAAGGAGGACTCACGAGATGCAAAAGAAAAATTGGCTGACCATCGCCGCTCTGGCTACTGCGGTGGCTGGGGCCATCGTGGCGATGGTGGCTTTTATGAAGCGCAAAGGCAAGAAGATCAACGACGAGTTGGATTTCGATGATTCTACCTATTACGATGACGATATAGAAGGTGAAATCAGTGTGCCGGATGACGATTTGGACGAAGCGGAAGAAGAATTTTCCAAAGCGCCGGAAGATCGGATTGCGGACATGAATCAAGATGACGAAACCATCTGATTGAAATCTTTGAATTTTGTGCAAACAAACAAAAAGCAGCACTCCAACGTTTGGGGTGTTGCTTTTTTGTGCGGATAGTGGTATACTAATCAAGCGTTCCAAAAAAGGAATAAGTTATCGCGAGGTGGAGCAGCTGGTAGCTCGTCGGGCTCATAACCCGAAGGTCGCTGGTTCAAATCCGGCCCTCGCAACCAGTTCGGAGCAAAGCGTATGCTTTGCTCCGATTTTTTCTTTTAGAAAAGCGCCATCTCACCGCAGAAAACGGAAGAAGATGGCGCTTTTTGTGCTTTTACCGCCGCACGGCGTTGTCCTGGAAACGAAAAATGGTTGGATGGTGCCGGGACTGGGTAAACTCAAATTGAATGCCGGCGCTGTTGTAGGTCTGGTTGCTCACCACCGCCAGGCAGTTGTATTCTCCCATGTCCAGCCATTTTTGGTCCAACTCCGTCATCTTTTCCACGGTAATGGTGCGCTTGCTGGTTACAATCGACATTCCCAGTTTGTTCTCCAAATATTGGTAAATAGAGCCTTGGGCGATTTTAAGGGTTAATTGGGGCATACAATCTTTACGGAAATAGCTGATGTTAAAGATCATGGGTTTGTCGTTTACAGTGTGGATACGATGGAGGTGGAATAATTCCGTTTCCGCTTCAAAGCCGGTGAGGCGGGCGATTTCCTGGTCAGCCACCAGTTCTTCAAACAGGATTACGGTGGTGCCGCTTTTTCGGCCGGTGCGTTTGGCGGATTCCCGAAAAGATTCAATGACTCCCATGGAATAGGAGACGGGCTCCATGGGGTGGTAAATGTTGTACACCCCCAGGCCTTGCCGGCTTTGGACATATCCTTCCCGCACCAATTCGGCCATGGCCCGGCGCAAGGTGTTTCTGGAGCAGTGGAACTGCCCGATGAGGGTGTTTTCCGAAGGGAGAAGCTGTCCCGCCGGATATTCCCCTTTTTCAATCCGGCGCTTCAGCACCTGGTGGATATGGGTGTATTTTTCTTGGGGCATGCCTTTTCCTCCCATAATGGTAAACAAGTAATACCCTTTCACTTTATCACCTGTTTAATCAAGTGTCAACTGTTTTTTGGTGAATATTTTGCACAAAAAATGGCTCGATTCTTTAGTGATTCGGTCTATTGACTTGTTTGAACAAGCATAGTAATATACTTGTATAAACAAGTGGGGAAGGAAGCCTCACAAATCAAAATAGGAGGATTTGTACCATGGCAAAGTACGAACAAGATGTGCGGGATCTGCTGGACAGCATCGGCGGCAAAGAGAACATTCAGGCAGTCTCCCACTGCATGACCCGGATGCGCTTTGTGTTGGCGGATACCAAGAAGGCGGACACCAGGCGGATCGAAAGCATTCCGTCGGTAAAGGGGACGTTTACCCAGGCCGGCCAGTTCCAGGTGATTATCGGCAACGATGTGGCGAACTTCTATCAAGAGTTTACCGCTTACGCCGGTGTGGAAGGGGTCAGCAAGGAAGCGGCCAAGAGTGCGGCAAAAAGCAATCAAAACGTGCTCCAGCGGATTATGGGGGCGTTGGGTGAAATTTTTGCACCGCTGATTCCCGCCCTGATCGCCGGAGGTTTGGTATTGGCCTTCCGGAATATCATCGGTGAAATCTACTTCTTTGAAAACGGCACCATGAGCCTGGCAGATGTCTCCCAGTTCTGGAACGGCATGTACAGTTTCCTGTGGCTGATTGGGGAGGCCGTGTTCCATCTGCTGCCAGTAGGCATCATCTGGTCCATCACCAAAAAGATGGGCGCCACCCAGATTTTGGGCATTGTGTTGGGATTGACCCTGGTTTCCGCCCAGCTCCTCAACGGCTTTGATGTGGCGAGTGCCGCGGAAATCCCGGTGTGGGACTTCGGTTTTATCCAGGTGGAAATGATCGGCTACCAGGGACAGGTCATCGCCGCTATGATGGCCGGCTTTGTGCTGGTGGGGTTGGAGAAATTCTTCCGGAAGATCTGTCCCCAGATCATCAGCATGATTGTGGTGCCGTTCTTCTCTCTGGTGCTGGCGGTCATCATTGCCCATACCATTGTAGGGCCCATTGGCTGGTGTATCTGCGACGGCATTGCCAACCTGGTTCAGATGGGCTTAACCTCGAATGTGCGCTGGC
>CAZWNI010000002.1:0-27695 GCA_964635385.1 uncultured Oscillospiraceae bacterium | reverse complement strand
CCAGTTCCAATTCCTGGGTGTGGAGTTGGCTGTGAAGGGATTCCACCTGCTGCTGCAAGGATTCCATTTCCTTCTGCCAATGCTCCACATTAACCTGCGCTTCATGCACTCCGGTCTCCAAGGTCTCATACACCGTTTTGGCCTTGGCCTGCTGCTGCCGGGCAATTTCCTGGTCTACCCGGATTTCGCTGAGTACATCGTCGTACTGGTGATAGGCGTCGTCCACCTGCTGTTTATCTACCATAGTGGTGGAAGTAGAACGCACCCGTTCCCGCTCAAAACTCAACACCAACAGCAAAGCCGCCACCGCTAATCCGAAAAACACATAATAGGTGACGAAAAGACCCAGTGCTACCGCCACCGCCGCCACCAGCAAGGCGCTGATGAATATGGCCTTGTTCAGCCGCCGGCGCACCCGAAATTCCTGTTTTACCTTCTTTTCTTCCGAAGCCAAATTCAGGTTTTGCTGTGCGCTCAGCAGTTTTTGTTCGCTAAGTTTCGCAATGGAAGCGGTGTTGTGCAGCGCCACTTGATAGTCGGAATGGGCCAGCTTCAAACTCTCCTGTTTTTCTTCCAACTCTTTTTGAGCGGTATCCCGTTTTTTCGTTGTCTCTTCCAAGGCCTGTTGGCTTTTTGTAATGGCCTGGCGCAGTTTGGCGGAATCTTCTGTTTTTTGCTGCTGCTGCATCAGGATTTTTTGACGTTGACTGGCAATTTCCTGAATTTCATGTTCCAGCCGTTGCTGCTCCTGGGCCGCTTTCTGTTCCAGCTCCAACTGATCCAGTTCACTGGAAACCCGGGTTCGTTGATCTAACAGCCCGGTAAGCCGCTCCAGATCCTGACGGGTAGCCAGCCGAGGCTGGGAAGAGGTTTGTTCCGGCGCCAAAGCCGCCATGTCCTTTTGCCGCTGCTGCACCAAGGTTTCGCTGGTGGAAAGCTGCTGTTTCAGCTGCCGGTATTCCTCCAAATAATCCTCTTCCACCACTACATGATCGCCGGTAAGCTGCTGCCGGTAACTGCGCAGCCGATCGTTTAATTGATTCAGCGTCTCCTGCCGCTCTATGGCCAAGCGCAGCCGGGACAGTTGGCTCAGTTTCTGCTGCACCGTCACCCGGTCTTCCAAACTTTTCTTTTCCTGGGTGCGTTTGTGGTATTCTTCCCGCTGCTGTTCCAACTGCTGTTGATAAAGAACCAGTTGCTTTTCCCGGTCCAGTGCCTGCCGATGCTGCTCAAAAAGCTCTTGGCGGGTTTCATAGAGTTTATCCAGCAAGCCTGTTTTTTTCCGCTTTGAGGTCAGTTGCTCAATGGCGGCATTTAAGCGGGTATCCACCTGTTTGGCGGAAACCGTTTCATCTCCGGCGCTGACTAAATTGGTCAATTTCGCCGTAATCTCGTCCTGAGCGTCTACGCCGGGAATGGCGCCGGTTTGACCGATAAATACGGTCCGCTCAAAGGTTTCGCTGCTCATGCCGAAAAATCGGACGCCAGGAGCTTCTCCTCCGGATAAAGTCTCCGATTCCCCGGTATCCCCCCGATAAAGGAGGAGCCGGTCGGTGCTGTTGGATTTCCCAAACTGTCGTTCCAGGCGGTAATAAATGCCGCCCTGCTCAAATTCCACAGCACCACTCATAGGGGAACCGTCCCAGGGCTGATACCGGCGGCGCATATTTTTGCTTACATCGCTGGCTCTGCTTTTATCGCCGTAAAACATCATTTTCAGGAACGCCATCAAAGTGGTTTTTCCTTCTTCGTTGGCGCCGTAGATCAAATTCAGGCCGCTTTCCGGTTCCAGCGTCATTCCGGACAGTTTGCCGAAATGCTCAATGCTGATTTTTTGGATTTTCACAGCGTCACCTCCCCTTCAAAGGCAGCCAGCCCTAACCGCAACGCCTGCTGATACTGCTGCTGTTCTTCTCCCTGGGCAGAGCGGACCCGCTCCAGCATTTGGCGCACAAAAAGTCCTTTCAGGGAATCCTCTTCTGCAACCAACACCTTATCGGCATCCGGCGTGGTTTGATCTTCCACCTGCACCCAGTGAAGGGTCTCTTCCAATCGAGTCTGCACCCGTTTGGCAAGATCCGGACTGCCGGACCATTCCCCGGTGAGAGCCAGCCGGTAAAAGTTTTTGGAATACTCCTTGCCGTACTGCTGCTCCAACTGCAGCAATACCCGATGGGTTACCTGATGAGGCTGTTCCAATCCGGTAACCGGTATGGCGTGCCGCAAATACATTCTGCGGCACAGGGGCACAAATTCCAGCCGGGTGCCGTACTCCGACACCTCCGCCAAAAACGCCCCCAGTTCTCCCTGTTCCCCGAAGCCAAACCCTTCCGGCGCACCGCAATAGCAGTAAGCAGTGATACCGGCTTTGTGCAGCTCACTGCGCTGGTGGATATGACCCAGCGCCAGATAGTGCAGTCCGCTTTGGGCAATCTGCCAAGGTGGGATAGGGCCGTATTTGCTTTGACCCCGATCACTGACCAAATCCCCGTGAAGCACGCCGATATGCAGCCGCCCATCCGCTTCTAAATGCACCCCTTCCAGCAGAGAGGAAGTCTGATAGCTTCCCGGAAAAGCCGCGCCCCAAAGGGTGACCGGCAGATTTTCCAGCTCCACCGTTTTCCCGGTAAGAATCTTCACCTGCCGGCCCCAGTCGCAGTTCAGATAAGGAGACCCGCTGCAAAGATAGTCGTGATTGCCCGGCGCAATGGCTACCGTCATGCTTTCCGGCAATTTTGCCAGCCTGGAGCGCACAAATTCCACCAGTTCCCCTTCCGGCACCGGCTGATCAAACAGATCCCCGGCGATGAGGAACAGATCCGCTTTGCGCTGTTCTGCCAATAGGATCAAATCTTCAAAGGTCATCAACAATTCTTCGCTGCGCCCCTGAGGCAAAGACCGCCCCAGGTGCAGATCCGAACAATGCAATACCGTGACCGGCCGCATGTTGTCTCCTCCGTTTCTTTCCATAAAAAATGCCTGCTGCCCGCAGATACACAGGCAGCAAGCCTCTTCTTCCTTTGCTTTGGAACAATGTGCTTCTGTCCTGCAAAAACTCCGTTGTCCCCGCTTATTTACCGGAATAAACCTAAAATGGTATTGAAATCATCGTCGCTCACAGATTTTCCAGCGGCAACATCCTCCTGGTGCTTGGATTTTGCCCCTGCCTTTTCCCCAGACGCTTCCTTCGCCACTTCTCCATCTTCGTCCTCAAGGTCGAATCCGGTGGCGATGACGGTGATCTTCATTTCATCGGTCATCTCAGGGTCAAACACCAGGCCCCAATACACTTCGGCTTCGGGATGGGCCGCTTCTGTAATGGTAGTGCTGGCCACTTCCGCCTCATCAAAGGCAACATCCTCCGCCGCGGTAATATTAACGATAACACCTCTGGCCCCTGCAATGGTGGTTTCCAACAAGGGAGAAGAAACGGCGTTCCGGGCGGCATCGATGGCCTTGTCCTTGCCGGTACCGGAACCGACACCCATATGGGCATATCCGGCGTTCTTCATCACAGCAGACACGTCCTCGAAGTCCAGATTCACGAAACCGGTGTTTTCCACCAAATCGGAAATAGACTGTACGCCTTGACGCAAAATATCATCTGCCGCCGCAAAGCATTCCTTCACGGTTTTACAGCGGTCGGTGATCAGCTTCAGCCGTTCATTGGGGATTACCACCAGAGAATCCACATGTTTGGCCAGTTCCCGCAGTCCTGCTTCCGCATTGTTCATCCGCCGGGTTCCCTCAAACTTAAAGGGCTTGGTAACCACCGCCACCGTGAGGATTCCCATGTCTTTGGCCACTTCCGCCACAATGGGAGCCGCACCGGTACCGGTGCCGCCGCCCATGCCGGCAGTAATGAAGATCATATCGGTGCCCTTGAGCATGGATTCGATCTCATCTCGATTTTCTTCTGCGGCTTCAGCTCCCACCTGGGGATGTCCGCCGGCGCCCCGGCCTTTGGTGAGTTTTTCGCCGATCTGGATCTTGTAGGTGGCTTTGGAAGCCCGCAGAACCTGCTTGTCAGTATTGACCGCAATAAACTCAATGTTTTTCATTCCGTTGTCGATCATTCGGTTGACTGCGTTTCCGCCGCCGCCGCCTACGCCGATGACCTTAATATTTACCACATCTTTTTCTTCGTTATCGTAAGTAAAGCCCAATTTTTGTTCCTCCACTTCCATGCCATTCTTCCAAAATCTATGTGTGTATGTATTATGCAGTCCTTCCTGCATGGAAAAACTGCTGCATTGCGCTTTTCATATGCTTCTACAGTTTATCATTATACATCACATGGTGAAAAAAATCCAGCCCTTTTGTAAAATTTTTCGCAGACTTCAACGATTATCCTGAGCCGGCATCTTCTGCGAGTGTAGTATCCTCTCCGGAATCTGCCGACTGGCTCTCCAGCGCTTGGGAATCCGATGCGTCCTCCGACGAAATTTGACTTTCCGACTGGGTTTCAGATGCCGTTTCCTCTTCCGTGGCCGACGAGGCTGTCTCCTGGGAGGCGGAATCCGCTTGTAACTGCGCCGCTTGCTCTGCGGTGATGGTGCCGCCTTGGCTGCGCACAGCCGCCAGGTAGTTCAGCGTTTCGCTTTGCTCGGCCAAAGGCATGGGACGAAAGCTCACCCTTCCCTCCACCGAAGCATTCAACAATCCCGTTTCACTGCTGCCCACATAGTTAAATAAGACCTCGCTGACTAAACTGAATTTATACTCCAAATCCAGCACGTTACCCAACCGAATGGTAACCCGATCCTGATAATTCAGCGACACCTCCACCCCGTCAATGACGGCGCCCCGAATGTCGTCAATTCCGGCGGCTGCCGCCGCATCCAACACAGAAATCAGGGAACTGAAACTGTCCTCCTCCAAAAAATCCCCGATGGTCAACTCGGATACATCCAGCCCGGACAAAAGCACCAGATCGGGATAGTTGTCCAGCCGCTGGGTAATATCAATAATTCGCCCGGCGCTGCTGAGGATATAAATTTGGTCGCCGTTCAAAATACCGTAGCTTGCCTCGGCCTCCTGGCAGATAAACACCAAGGTGTTGGGGAGACTGCGCCGAACCTGAATGCTGTCCAGGGTGGTACAGCCCTCCACCGCCTGCTCTTCAATTTGGTCCAAATTGATGCGAAACAGGTTGTCCCCGATCTGCACCCCGGCATACTGCGCAATCTGCTCTGCGCTGTACCGCTGGGTGCCTTCTACTGTGATGGTCTCAATCTGAAAAAACACCGTGGTGGAAAGGATAGCGCCTGCCGCTACAATGACAATCATCGCCAAGATGTAATACAGGGCCCGGTTGCGCTTCCGGCGGCGTTTCCGGCGCACCCGGTTGATTCGTTTGCGCCGGTCCTGGGCCTGCTGTTTCCTTTGCAGAATCTGTTGTTTTTTCTGTTCCTTAGCCAGCTGCTTGGAGCGTTTTTTGTTTTCTTTCTGCTTTTTTTTGCTCTGTTCCCGTCTGGCTTGCGACACCTGCTGCACCGAATCCACATGAACCCGCGTGGGGTCCTGCCTGGGTGACTGCTCCGTGGGGTCTACCCGTGTCCGTACCGGACGGGGCGCAGTAAGCTGGGAACTGGTGCGGCGCACCGGCGAAGGCGCGTCCTGGTCAAACAATTCCCGCTTCCGCACCGGGCGGGGAGGGGATACCGCCGGCGGACTTTGCGACGTCGGCGTTACCGGCTGTTTGCCTTGCTTTTTCTTTTGGGGACGCTTTGCCATATGTTTCTCCCCTCCTTTCCTTTTTCTTATTGACGGACCCGGCGCACCGAAGCGCCAAGTTTGGTCAAGGTATCTTCCAGATGTTCATAGCCCCGGTCTATGTGATGCACCCCATGAATTACAGTGGTGCCTTTTGCCATCAGCCCTGCGGTCACCAAAGCGGCTCCGCCCCGAAGGTCGGCGGCTTCCACTGGCGCGGCATAGAGCTGTTTCACGCCGTGTACCAGGGCGGCCCGGCCTTCCACCCGCACATCTGCTCCCATTCGGAGCAGTTCCCCCACCGGTCGGAACCGATCGGTAAAGATGTTTTCCACAATCAGGCTGGCGCCTCTGGCCGTGGTGAGCGCCGCCAGGAACACCGACTGCGCATCGGTGGGGAAACCGGGATAAGGCATGGTGCGAAGCTGTTTCACCCGCCGGGATCGCCCCTCCTGAACCAAATAAACCTGCTTTTCCTCCAAACGGAGCTTGGCTCCCATCTCTTCCAGCACCGGATAAACCCCTTGGAGCAGGTGAGCGGGAAACTCTTTCAGGCAGATCCTTCCCCGACTGGCACAAACCATAGCCAGCCAGGTAGCGGCGGCGATTCGATCCGGCATCACCCGCCAACGGGCCAGATGGAGTTTTTTCACTCCTTCCACCCGCACCGTAGACTTTCCCGCCCCGGTAATTTTTCCGCCCATGGCATTGAGAAAGCCCGCCAGATCCACGATCTCCGGTTCCTGTGCGGCGTTGGTAATCACCGTTTCCCCTTTGGCGGTGCAGGCCGCCAGCAGAATGTTTTCGGTGGCTCCCACACTGGGGAACGCCAAGGTCACCCGGCTGCCCCGAAGTCCCTGGGGTGCGGTGCAAACCAACCTTCCCTGGCATTCCTGCACTGCGACTCCCAACCGCCGCAAGCCTTCCAGATGAAGGTCGATGGGCCGGGGGCCCAGGTCACAGCCGCCGGGAAGGGAAAGTTCCGCCCTTCCCTGACGGCCCAACAGCGCTCCCAAAAAAACAATGGAGGAGCGCATCCGATGCATCAGTTCCTCCGGAATGCGATAGCCGTTGGCGCAGGCTGTATCCACCAATAAACAGCCTTCCTGCCGCCGCCACTTTGCCCCCAGAAAGTGCAGGATATCCAATGCTCCCTGCACATCGCTGAGCTGGGGCGCATTTTCCAACTCGCAGCAGCCTCCTGCCAGCAAAGCGGCCGCCAGCAAAGGCAGCACGCTGTTTTTGGCTCCCTGTACCGTTAAGCTCCCTGTCAGGGGTTTCCCGCCTTCCACCAGAAAAAGTTCCATACCCGTTCCCCTTTCCGCATTGGTTGCTTTTCCAGCCTATGCAAAAGGAGGAATGGGGGTGAAACCGGTTATTTTCCCTGCACTAATTCATGAATCTGACGATAGCAGCGTTGGGCCGAATCCAGCACCGCCAGTTTGGCGGCGTTGGAGGAAAGCTTTTGGATCTCTTCCGGACGGTTCACCAAATCCCGAACCATTCGGAGAAACTCTTCCCGATCGTACTTGGCTTCCTCTACAATCTTAGCAGCCCCATGATTGACCAGCACCATGGCGTTGTGGTATTGGTGGTTTTCCGCCACATAGGGGCTGGGCACTAAAATACTGGCTTTCCCCGCCGCTTGCAGTTCACTGAGGGTAATGGCTCCGCTGCGGCAGATCACCAGATCGGCGGCGGCCAGGCAGGCGTCCATGTCGGTGATGTATTCGGTGGCCCGAACCCACTCCATTCCGGACAGGTCCACCTTCCGCTCCTGTAAAAACTGAGGGAAAAGCTCCCGGCCCTGCTGGCCGTAGCCATGGATATGCCGGTACAGCCCCTTTTGATTGTGGGAGATAAGATCCGCCGCCATGCGGTTGATGATCCGTGCCCCCAAACTTCCGCCGAAGGACAGCACCACCAGCCGGTCGTCGGTAATCCCCAGCTCTTTCCGGGCTTCCTGCCGGGTTTTGGTAATCACCGATTCCCGGATAGGGTTGCCCACCACAGCAAAATCCGCCTGACACTCCATCCGGGGTTTGGCTTCCTCCACCGCCAGCAGCACCTTATCCACCTTTTTGGCCAGCAATTTGTTGGTCACGCCAGGATAGGCGTTCTGCTCATGAATCACCGTTTTTGCTCCGTACCGCACTCCTGCCAGCACAACAGCACCGGTGACATAGCCCCCGGTGCCGATGACCACATCCGGCCGAAAATCCCGCATAATTTTATTGGCTCTGGGGTTGGCCAGCGCCAAATGCCCCAACGTCTGCACGTTGTGGATTATGGATTTCAGCTTGAAGTTCCGCCGGAACCCGCTGGAGGGAATGGTGACATAATCAAATCCCGCCTGCGGCACCAACCGGGCTTCCATGCCGTTGGGGGTGCCCACAAAGCGAATCACAGCGTCCGGCTCCTGCTGCCGAATCTCCTGCGCAATGGCGATGGCCGGGTTGATGTGCCCGGCGGTACCGCCTCCTACCAAAAGATACCGCATACCCTGTCTCCTTTCTTCTCTGGCAGCCGGCAGGTCAGTGCCGTTCCTTCAGCGGGGTGATTCCCGCCCCTTCGGCTGCTAGTTGTCGATGTTTCCGCTTTTTTTCCTGATCCTGCTGCTCTTTGGCCACATGAGTGTGCCTGGAGATGTTCAGCACAACCCCCATTTCAAACAACTGCATCATCAGCGCCGTGCCGCCGTAGCTGAAAAAGGGCAGGCTGATGCCGGTATTGGGGAAGGCGTTGGTAACCACGGCAATGTTAAACAGCGCCTGAATTCCGATCTGCACCGTAATCCCCACCACCAGCATGGAAGCGAATTTGTTGGGGGCACGGTTGGCAATGACAAATCCCCGGTAGACCAAAAGCACAAACAGTAAAATCACCAGGATTGCGCCGATAAGCCCCAACTCTTCGCAGACAATGGCAAAGATAAAATCGTTTTGCGGTTCCGGCAGGTACATATACTTCTGCCGGGAATTGCCTAATCCCAATCCCATAATGCCGCCGCTGCCGATGGCCAGCAGGGACTGGCAGGTCTGCCACACATCTCCGGTGATGTCGGTGTCATACCCGCTGCCGTCACTGCGGCCAAAGGGGTCCAGCCAGTTTTGGATTCGACGCCACTGGTAACTGTCAAAAAAGCTGCTGCTGGAAGAATCTTCGTCTTCCGTTTCGGAAACAGTGCTGTCCTCGGTTTCTTCCGTCTGTGCGGTGGTTACGGCTTGTCCGGTGGTCTCCCCGCTGCTGTCCATGGCGGAGTCTATCAGCATGTAACCGCCCAACAATATGACGCCAGCCAGCACCACGGCAAGCATATGCCGCAGCCGTACTCCGCCCACAAACATCATTATCGCCGCAATGCAGACAATAATAATCAAGCCGGACAAATGAGGTTCGAAGGCAATCAACGCCAGCACCGGCACCAGCAGTATCGCAAAAGGAATGATGCCGTACCGGAAGGTTTTAATCTTGGGATAATTTTTGTAAATCAAAGCGGCAAAGACAACAATCACCGCAAATTTTGCAAATTCCGAGGGCTGAAAGGAAAAAGAACCGATTCCCACCCAACGGGATACGCCGGTTTCCGTGGAGACACTGAGTCCCGGTACAAACACGCAAATCAGAAGTACGATTCCAATCACATAGATGGCCGGCCAGAATTTTTTATAAAACCGGTAGTCGATCCGGCTGATTACCAGCATTCCAATAACGCCCAATATGGCGTACAAGCCTTGCTTCTTAATATAGTAAAAGCTGTCGCCCTCGTAGTTTAAGGCATAGGCATAGCTGGCAGAAAACACCATAATCAGTCCAAAGGCCAGCAACACCAGCACAATTAAAAGAAAGGCGGTGTCCATGCTTCGATCCTTGGCCAGGGTATTGGACCGAATCCGTTTTTTTATGGATTTTGTTTTTTGTTTTGCCAAGGCTGCCCACCTCCCTTTTTATTAGATGATTTCATGAAACTTACTGTCCCAAGGCCGCCTGATACTGTTCCAGCAAGGCGGCGTTCTGATCTGCCACCATCTGCTGAACGGCAAAAAACGCAATGATGCAAAAGATCAGGGTGACAATGCTGAACACCGCCACGATCTTTACTTCGCTCCAGCCGCACATCTCAAAGTGATGGTGGATTGGGCTCATCTTGAAGATCCGCTTGCCGTGGGTCAGCTTAAAATACAACCGCTGCAAAATCACGCTGAAGGCCTCCACCCAGTAGATAACCCCCACAAAAATCAAAAGCAGCGGACAGCCCAAGCTGCAAGCAAAGGCGCAGACGCAGCCCCCCAAAAACATACTTCCGGTGTCTCCCATAAACACTTTGGCGGGGTGGAAATTCCACATCAAAAAGCCGCAGAGGGACCCGCCTACACCGGCTGCATACAACCCCAAGCCGGCGTTGGAAAGCATGGAGGAAAACACCATCACAGCGGCGCAAACCACCACGGTGACGCTGCCGGCCAACCCATCGACGCCGTCGGTGAGGTTGACGGCATTGGTAAAGCCCACAATCACAAAGATCATTAAGACCCAGTAGAACCAGCTCAGATCGACGCTGCCGATAAAGGGGATCACTAATTCGGTGGTCATGCCGCCGAACAGCCCCATCACCAGCAGATACAGCGCAGCAATGACAATCATGATGATCATTTTCTGCTTGGGGGTCAGGCCGGTGTTCTGCTTCTTGCGAATGGAGATAAAATCATCGGCAAACCCCATGGCGCCGAACGCCAGGGCCATACAAAGCCCGGCAAACAGCCCAACCGTCTGCTGGGTGGTAACCAAGCCCATGCTCAGCAGCACAAAATAGCCCAGAATCACCACCACCACAGTAGCGCCGATGAACATCAGCCCACCCATAGTCGGCGTTCCCTGTTTGTTTTTGTGCCAGGTGGGCCCAATTTCTTTGATGGTCTGACCATATTTTAGTTTATGCAGATAAGGGATTAAATATTTTCCGGTTACCGCACTGAGAAAGAATCCCAGTGCCGCTGCCACCACAAAAACGATGGATTCCATAGCCATTCTCCTTTTTTGATTCAAAGTTCTCCCTTTTCTTGAGGGGTTACCGGAGTGCAGATGGCATCAATGATCTCCTCAAAGTGCATTCCCCGGCTGGCCTTAAACAGCACTACATCGCCGGGCTTGCAGTTTTTGGCAATGGTCGCCGCCATCTTTTCCTTGCTGCTGCACCAAATGATATTATCAAATCCCGCCCGATAGGCCCCTTCACAGATGTATTTGCTCTCCGGACCGAAACAGAGCAGAATATCAATCAGAGAATCTGCCACCATGGCTCCCACCTTGCAGTGAAGCTGGTAGGACTGATCCCCCAGTTCCAGCATATCCCCCAATGCGGCAATCCGCTTGCCGCTGCACTCCATGGCGCTGAGGGCGGCAATGGCGCTTTCCATGGAGTCGGGGCTGGCGTTGTAGCAGTCGGCGATGATGGTATACCCATCTGAATGGCGAATCATCTTCTGCCGCATTCCGGTATTTTCATAATGGGACATGGCTTCCACCATCACTTCCGGCTCCAAGCCCCGCAGCCGTCCCGCCAGAAAGGCGGCCATGGCGTTGTAAACGTGGTGCTTGCCCACCGCCGGCACCATAGCCGGATATTCTCTCCCCTGGTACACCAGCACAAACCGGGTCTGCTCCCGGGTGACCTGCACCTGTTTGGCGTACAGCGCCCCGGAGGTGTCCTGAATGCCGTAGTACAGCTTGGGGTGATGGAGATCGGTTTGTTTCAAGGTGGCCAGCAGGTCGTTGTCGGCATTTAGGATCACCGGCCCGTCTTTAGCCAGCCCTTCCAGGATTTCCAGCTTTGCCGCCAGGATATTTTCCCGGCTGCCCAGGTTTTCAATGTGGCTGGTTCCGATGTTGGTGATAATGGCGGCGTTGGGTTTGGTCAGGTTGGTGAGGTAGGAGATTTCCCCTTTGTGGTTCATTCCCATTTCTACCACTGCGGCGGTCTGCTCTTCTTCCAGGGACAGCAAGGTCCGAGGCAGGCCGATGTCGTTGTTCAGGTTTCCCTGGGTCTTTCCGGTATTTTCCCCAGCGGAAAGCACCGTCCACACCATTTCTTTGGTGGAGGTTTTTCCCACGCTGCCGGTAACTCCCACCACAAAGGGATTCAGCCGCTGCCGGTACCAGCTGCCCAGGTTTCCCAAAGCCAGCCGGGTGTCCTCCACCAAAATATAAGGTTTTTGAGTGTCCAGTTCCTTGTGGCTCACCACGCAGACGGCGCCCTTTTGGTAGCAGTCCTCAATAAAGTCGTGGCCGTCAAAACGCTCCCCCACAATGGCGATGTACAGGCTCCCTGGTTCTGCCTGCCGGGAATCAATGGTCACCTGGGTGACGGTCCCTTCCATGGGATTTTTCAAAACACCGCCGCACCCTTCTGCGGCCTGAGTCAGGGTAAATGCTTTCACGCTTTGGTCCCCTCCCCTTTGTGTTCATCTAAAAGCTGCTGCACCACTTCTTTTTCATCAAAGTGAATGGTCTTATCCTTGAGGATTTGATAGGTCTCATGCCCCTTGCCCAGCAGCACGATAATATCCCCCTCCTGAGCATGGGTCAAAGCGTAATCAATGGCCTTCCGCCGGTCGGTAATGCGAATGTAATCGGCTTTGGGGGAAAGCCCTGCCAGCACATCTTCGATGATGGCGTCGGGGTCTTCGCTTCGGGGGTTATCGGAGGTGACCACCAAGAAATCGGCGTACTGTTCCGCCGCCGCAGCCATTTTTGGCCGCTTGGTCTTGTCCCGATCCCCGCCGCAGCCGAACACCGCCACCACCCGGCCTTTGGCATAACTCCGGATAGAGGAAAGGATATTTACAATGCCGTCGGGGGTGTGGGCGTAATCCCGCATGACTGTCATATGGGAATCGGAATACAGCACCTCGCTGCGGCCGCAGATCCCCTTCACCGCTTCCACCGCTTCCAGCACCTTTTCCAGCGGCACTTCCAGCGCCAGGGCCATACCGATGGCGGTCAAGGCGTTTTCCACCGAATAAGAGCCGGGAATGGCGAAATGCACCGGATAAGCTCCTCCTTGGCAGCACAGGGTGAACCGTACCGAATCCGGCCGGTTTTCGATTTCACAGGCAAAAAGGTCGGCTTCGGGGCTGCTCACCGAGAAGGTGGTCAGCTCATCTGGAAACATCTCTGCGATTCGTTTGCCGTAGGGATCGTGGATATTCACCACCCGTTTTTTGGCACAGTCAAACAGCATGGTTTTGGCCTGGAAATAGGCTTCCATGGTCTTGTGATAGTCCAGGTGATCCTGGGTCAAATTGGTAAAGGCGGCGGCGGCAAACTCACAGCCGTACAGCCGCTGCTGTACCAAAGCGTGGCTGCTCACTTCCGTAACTGCAAACTCACAGCCAGCGTCCACCATATCCCGCAGGGTCTTCTGGAACAGCCAGGAATCGGGGGTGGTGTTGGGGTTGGGGAAAGTTTTGCCGTCGTACTCAATCTGAATGGTGCCGATCAGCCCTGTCTTATGGCCGGCGTGTTCCAACACATCTCGCAAGATGGTGGTAGAACTGGTTTTCCCATTGGTGCCGGTGATCCCCGCCAACTTTAACTGTCGGGCAGGATAACCGAACCAGGCGGCGCAGAGCAGGGAGTAAGCCTTGGCAGTATCCGGGACGATGACCTGTTTTTCCAATCCCAGATCGTGGTCCACCACAATGGCCCCCGCCCCTTTTTCCAACGCAGAAGCGCAGTAGCTGTGGCCGTCTGCCACCGTGCCACGCACGGCGGTGTAGAGAAAGCCTGGCTGTACCTTCCGGGAATCGTTGGTCACTCCGGTAATTTCCCCATCTCCAAACACAAAGGCGGGGGAAAGTTCCAAAAGCAGTTGGCTCAATTTCATAACCGTTCTCCTTTTCTCAATCATTTCAGGGCGTTACCCGTCTGCGGTAATGGTGCTGAAGTTGATGTTGACCACCGTTCCGGCGGGAAGCTGGGTGCCTTCGGAATAGTTTTGAGAGGTGACCACTGCGGAAGCCTGAGCCGTTCCGCCCACCCCTTCGTTGTAGCTTACATTCAGGCCCGCCGCCGTCAAAGCGGCGTTGGCTTCACTGGGCGTCATTCCCACCACATTGGGCACCGTACAGGTGGTTGCCACCGTATCGTCGGTATACAGCAAGATGGTGCCGCCTTCCGTCATTGCGGTGCCGTTTCTTGGCATCTGGTCCAGAACCGTTTCACCGCTGCCGATAACCTTCACTTCAAAGCCGCTGGCCGCTGCGGTGGCAGTGGCGGTTTCAATGTCCATGCCGGTAAGGCTGGGCGTTGTCTCTTCCATGGCGGCGATCTGCTCGGCAGTGTATTCCTTGGAGTAGCCCAGATAAGAAAGGGTGTCGCTCATAATTGATTGCAGGGCCGGTCCCGCTACTGCGGAGCCATAGTAACTGCCCAAGCTCGAATCCGGATCGTCTACCACTACCAGCACCACAATCTCCGGGTCGTCCGCCGGAGCAAAGGCGGCAAAGGAGGCTACATAGTGGCCGTCCTGGTTGTTTTTCTGGGAGGTGCCGGATTTACCGCCGATGCGGTAGCCTTCGATATAGACGGTGCTTCCGCCATTGGCGCTGACCATGGCTTCCAGGCATTCCCGGATCTCGGCGCTGACCTCTTCGCTGATGACCTGGCGCTTTAAGGTTGCGTCGTAGCTCTGGACCACATTGCCATTCTGATCCAGCACTTCCTTGACGACGTGAGGCTCATAGAGGTACCCGCCGTTGACTGCCGCCGCAATCGCAGTGATCATCTGAATGGGGGTGACCATGGTGGTCTGGCCGAAGGAGCTGGAGGCCAGTTCCACCGGACCCATATCTTCCGCCGAAATATACAGACTGCTGGAGCCGCCTTCTTCCCCTGGCAGATCAATTCCGGTTTTTTCGGTGAAGCCGAACAGCTCATAGTATTCGGAGAATGTATCGACTCCCAGCGCCTGGCCAATCTGGATAAAGGCGGGGTTGCAGGAGTTCACAAAAGCGTCCAACAGCGTTTGCAGGCCGTGGCCCGATGTGTTGTGGCACCGGAAGGTAGTGTCTGCCACCGTCAGAGAGCCGCTGCAGGAGAAGGTGGTGCTCATATCAATGAGCCCTTCCTCCAACGCCGCAGAACCGGTGAAGATCTTAAAGACGGAGCCGGGCTGGTAGGTCCAGCTCGTGCATTTGTTGCTCCACTGTTCGTAAAGCAAATCGGTTGTGGTATAGGTTTCGGTGCTGTCCTCATCCACAAGCTGCCCCACCTTGGCCTGCTGCATTTCAGTGTACAGGGTAAAGGCGTCGTTGGGATCGTAATCGGGATAGCTGGCCATGGCCAGAATCTCCCCGTTGTTCACATTCATTACAATGGCGCAGGCGCCGCCGGAGGGATTGTGATCCTCCACCGCCTGATCCAGCGCCTTTTCCACATAATATTGAATCTGGCTGTCGATGGTAAGCACCAGGCTTTGCCCGTCCACCGGGGAATATTCCGATTCGTAGGTGGTGGCGATGGCGTTGCCGTTGGCGTCCGTTGCGCTGACGATCTTGCCGGCGGTGCCGGTGAGCAGGTCGTCGTATTCCAGCTCGATGCCGCTCAAGCCCTGGTTATCGCTTCCCACATAGCCGATGACATGACAGGCCAGATCGTTGTTGGGATAGTAGCGCTTGGTGTCCTCAATCAATGCAATGGCGTTGATGCCGTTTTCCTCGGCAAATTCCCGGATCGCATCGGCTTCCGTTTTTTCCACCTGCTTTTTCACCACCGCATAACGGTTGGTCTGCTGACACTGCGCCAGCACGGTACTGTAATCCAGATCCAAGGTTTCCGCCAAAAACTGGGCCACCATCTCCTTGTCCTCTTCGTCAATGGTCACCGGACTGAGCTGCACCGTCCAAACGGTGTAGGATTCCGCCAGCACTTCGCCGTTGGTGTCATAGATAGTGCCCCGGTTTGCAGGGATAGTTTCTTCGCTGAGCTGCTGGGCGTTGGCATATTCTCGATAAAAAGGGTCCGATACCGTTTTGCCCAGGTTGTACAGCACCCAGACCAGCACCAAACCCAGGGCAATGGGAACCATTACATTCAGCCGGCGCTTCATTCGCCGGTTCATGGCTTCTTTCATGACCGCCTTCCTTTCCGTCCCAAGGACAGGGGGTTGCTTTATCCTATTCATTTCCCCCTAAAAAAATGGCTATAGCCAACGGCTGTCCAAAGGACAGGTTGGCTGACCCATAACCTATGTCCCCGCAAATTCAGCGGGGTTACCCTGTAATTTTCTCCATCATGCTTTCCAGCAAATCCACCAGCTTGTCCCACCAGGAATCATCTTCTTCCGGCCGGGTCACTTCATTGCTCCGATCCACTACGATGTACTGGGTCTGGCTCTGTTTTGGTTCGCTGAGACCCAGCCGGGTGGTGGCCTGGTTTTCAATATTGCTTAAGCTCGTCATGGAGTTAAGCTGCAAACTCAGCCGGGTCGTCTCACTGGAGATCGCCGAAAGCTCGCTGGTCTTCTCCCGCAGAGTGCTGCTGGCCTCCGCCAAGATGCTTTGGCCGCAGATTAACGCCACACACAGCACCACCACATAAAACATGGCGAACACTGTCATCAAGGTTGTGCCCCGCTTCTTTTTGGCTTTGGCCCGCTCGTACAACGGAGAATCCACCCGCTCCAGCTTGGCACGCTTGCGTCGATAAGGTTCGCGGGCCGGCTCAAAGGTCCGAATGGCTCTGGCCAGGTTGTCCGATTTGTTCATGGATTACCGCTCCTCTCCCATGGGTGTATCTAACTTCTCCAACACCCGCAGCTTGGCACTGTGACTGCGGTGGTTTTCCGCCAGTTCCGTTTCGGTGGCAGTGATGGGTTTGCGATTGACTTTTTTGGCCCTTGGCTTTCTTCCGCAGACGCATTGGGGAAATTCCGGAGGACAGATGCAGCCGGTGCAATAATCCCCAAAAGCTGTCTTGACCAACCGGTCTTCCAGGGAATGAAAGGTGATTACCGCCAGCCTTCCCCCCGGCTTTAACAGGGAAAAGGCGGCGTCCAGTCCCTGGCTGAGCACCTCCAACTCCCGGTTGACTTCCATGCGGATAGCCTGGAACACCTTTTTGCAGGGATTCTTGTTCCGCCGTGCCGCCGCAGGGTAAGCGCTTTTCACCAATTCTGCCAGCTCAAAGGTGGTTTGGATCGGGTGCTGCTGCCGCTGGCGCACAATGGAGTCGGCGATCCGCCGGGAGAATTTTTCTTCTCCGTATTCCCAGAAAATGCGGGCCAGGCTGTCCCGGTCGTAGGTATTCACCACATCTGCCGCAGACAGGCCGGTTTGGCTCATTCGCATATCCAAAGGTGCGTCAGTGCGGTAGGAAAACCCCCGCTGCCCCTCGTCCAGTTGATGGGAAGATACCCCCAGATCCAGCAGTACGCCGTCCACCTGGGTCACCCCCTGCCCTTCCAGCACCGATGCCATCTGGGCAAAGTTGGTTTGCAGTACCGAAGCCTGGGGATAGGGAGCCAAACGCCGGCCGGCTTCCCGAATGGCGTCCGGGTCCTGATCCAGGGCATACAGCCTACCGGTTGTGAGCCGCCTGGCGATGGCTTCGCTGTGCCCTCCGCCGCCGTCGGTGCCGTCCACATAAATCCCCTCAGGGCGGATCTTCAACCCTTCCAGGCACTCCTCCAGCAGCACCGGGCGATGGTATCCCGATGTTTGGAGTTTTTCCTCTTCCATCACAGATCCAACTCCTCCAACAAAGCCGAAATCTCTTCCGGGCTGTCCTCTTCCTGATAGAGCGACTGCCAGGCGGCCAGATCCCAGATCTCGCAGTGGTCAGAAACCCCCACTACCCGGACTTCCTTTTCCAGATGGGCGTATTCCCGCAGTTCCTGAGGAATGACGATCCGCCCCTGCTTGTCCGGTTCGGCTTCGGTGGCGTTGGCAAAGAACACCCGTCCCAATTCTCTGGCTTTCTTCATGGGAAGGGCGCTGATTTTCTCGCTTTTTTTCTTCCATTCTTCCAGGGAGTACACATCAATGCAGCGTTCTCCCAAGGCCTTGGTGATGATAAAAGTGCCGCCTAAATCGCCCCGGAGCCTGGCGGGAAAATTCAGACGCCCTTTGGCATCAATTACACAGCGAAATCCGCCAATGAGCATTTTCTTTCCCACCTTTCTTGGTTTTGTCCGGAAGGAGCTTTGGGTTGATTCACCATTTTACACCACCACAACCCACTTTCTAATTTATTATACCTGCCAATACGGCGAATTGCAAGGGGTTTGTCCGAAATTTCATCTCTTTTCCATAAAGCAAAAGACCTTCACAGGCAAACTGATTTGTCCGTCAGAAATTTTTCACTTGTTTTACTGTACTTTGAAGGAAAAATTTGCTATAATAGATGAAACACAGCGACTTTCTCTTTTCTGCCATTTTTGTATGCAAAGGAGTTTTCATGAAACAATGCAGCATCTGCGGCTATCTTTTTCAGCCCGATGAATCCCAGCCTTTGTGCTGTCCCCGGTGCGGGATACCCTTTGAAGAACATTCTTCCAGGGAAAATACCCCGGAAACCTCACAAGATCCGCCGGCTTTTGAAGATTCTCCCCAAGAGCCGGAGTTCAATCCAGAAGACCTCCCGGCTGCGGCGCCCCAAGAAGAAATCTCTTCCCAGGCCCAACAGACGGAAGAGGTTTTCGAATCTGAACCGGTCGAGCAAAAGGAAGATTCCTCCAATGAGACAGAAATGCCGGAAACAGCGACGGAAGAAAGCCCGGTTCAGGATTCTTCCCCGCCTTCCGATGCGGCGCCAGTCGCTTTGCCGGAAAAGAAAAGGAGATGGCCCAAGTTGCTGCTCCTTTTCCTTCTCTTGTTGCTGGTTGCGGTTATTTCCTTTTTTCTGGGCATGGGACAGCAGATCGGCTTCTTCCAGGAAGAAGATGTTTCTTCTTCTGCCGAAGAGACGCAGTCCAGCAGCACCAGTTCCTATTATAATGCCCAAGGGGTATCTTCCGAAGAATTTGCCCAGCTTCACACCGGCATGACCTATGCCCAGATCAGCGCCATCATCGGAGGGGACGCCTATCAAACTACGGTGCCGGACGTCTCCGGAAGCTACAGCGCCGCCTGGCTGGGGCAGGACGATCCAGATGCCGTGCTGACAGTGCGGTTCGTCAACGGCCAAGCCGTTGATCTTCAACAAAGCGGCTTGACAGAAGAAACTTCCTCCCAAGACAGCGAATCTGCGAGCCAATGAACAAGCTGGAATGAAAAAGGAGAACGACCCCTATGTCAAGTCACTATTTCAGTTTTGCCACTATCCTCCTTCCCCGGCCCGGCACGGATCTCAGCCGGTACAGCGTCATTGCCTGCGACCAGTTCACCAGCCAGCCGGATTATTGGCAGAAAGTGAGGGATTATGTAGGGAATGCGTCCAGTACCCTGGACATGATTTTGCCGGAGATCTACCTATCCCAGCCCGATGCGAAGGAGCGGATTCATAGAATCCACCGAACCATGGAGCGGTATCAGGCAGAAGGGGTATTTGTCCCTCTCCGCCATGCCATGGTCTGCGTCCGGCGAATCTTATCCGATGGCAGCCTGCGGCGGGGAATTGTTGGGTTGATTGATCTGGAACAATATGATTACCGTCCCGGCAGCGATTCCTTAATCCGGGCCACAGAGCAAACCGTATTGGATCGGCTGCCCCCCAGAATGGAGATCCGGCAGGGCGCTTCTTTGGAGCTGCCCCATGTTATGCTGCTGGTGGACGATGAACAGGACCCCCTAATCCAGCCTATCTGCGACGCATATCAGCAAATGGAATTATTGTACGACTTCGATTTAATGCTGGGAAGCGGCCGCCTTTCCGGCTACCGGCTGGACGACGCTTCCGCCCGAACGCTGGCCGCCGGATTGGAAAAACTGGCGGACCCGGAAGCCTTTTCCAAGCGGTACGGCATTTCCGGTCACGCCCCTCTGCTGTTTGCAGTGGGGGACGGCAACCATTCCCTGGCGGCGGCCAGGGCTTGCTGGGAGCGGATCAAGCACACCCTTCCGCCGCAGCAGGCGGCAGCCCACCCCGCCCGGTACGCCCTGGCGGAAGTATGCAGCCTTCACGATTCCAGCCTGCAGTTCCGGGCAATCCACCGGGTGGTGTTTGACGTGAATCCCGTTCAGTTGATGACCGCTTTGAAACACCGTTACCACATTCTCCCAGGGGTCCACCCCCAAGGCCAAACCATTACCGCCCTTTGGCAAGACCAGGAAGAGGTCTTTACCATTTTAACCCCTCCCTGCCAACTGGCTACCGGCAGCTTGCAGCAGTTTTTAGACGGGTACCTCCGGATACACCGGGGCCGGGAAGACTATATCCACGGCCGGGAAACGGTGCGTGCCCTGGCGGCCCAGCCGGATACCATCGGCTTTTTACTGCCCGCCATGGAAAAGTCCATGCTCTTCAAGACCGTCGTGCTGGACGGCGCCCTGCCCCGGAAAACCTTCTCCATGGGCCAGGCGTTGGATAAGCGGTTCTACCTGGAAGCCCGGCGCATTCAGCCCCAACCCCTTTGATCTTTCGCCGCATTCGGCGGCTTGAGATAGATGAGTTTACAAGGAAAGGAAGA
Source organism: uncultured Oscillospiraceae bacterium (assembly GCA_964635385.1). Taxonomy (GTDB): domain Bacteria; phylum Bacillota; class Clostridia; order Oscillospirales; family Ruminococcaceae; genus Egerieicola. The sequence continues at coordinate 7,354 of CAZWNI010000002.1, read as the reverse complement.
TCCTCATGATTGTCACTCCGAAAACAAGAGGCTTTATCTGCACCACTGCCCACAAGGAGGGCTGTAAAGCCAATGTGAAGCGCCAGATCGACTATGTCAAGAGTCAGCCCAAAGTCGAAAACGGGCCGAAAAAGGTACTGGTTATCGGCGCTTCCGCCGGTTACGGCCTGGCCAGCCGCATCAGCGCCGCATTTGGCTGCGGCGCCGCCACCATCGGCGTGATTTTTGACAAGCCCGCCGACCGCAAGCGCACTGCTTCCGCCGGCTGGTACAACACTGCTGCCTTTGAAGAATTTGCCGCCGCCGACGGCTTGTACGCCAAGACCATCAACGGCGACGCCTTTTCCGGGGCCGTGAAGCAGCAGGTCATCGACCTGATCCGCCAGGATCTGGGGCAGATTGATCTGTTTGTTTACAGCCTGGCCGCTCCCCGCCGCAAGTGTGATGACGGCGCTTCCTACACCAGCGTGCTGAAAACCACCGGAGGAAGCTACACCAATATCACTGTGGATCTTTCCAACAACACTGTGGGAGAAGTAACCATCGACCCAGCCACCTCCGAAGAAGTGGAAGCCACCATCAAGGTCATGGGCGGCGAAGACTGGGCCGACTGGGTAAAAGCCCTGTCTGACGCCGGTGTGCTGGCTCAAAATGCCGTCACCCTGGCCTATTCCTACATTGGCCCCAAAATCACCTGGCCCATCTACTACAACGGCTCCATCGGCGCCGCCAAGAAAGACCTGTACCAAACCAGCGTAAAGCTGAATGAGCAGTACAAGGAGCTGGGGCTGAAGGCTTATATCTCGGTAAACAAAGCCCTGGTCACCCAGGCCAGCGCCGCCATTCCAGTGGTGCCGCTGTACATCACTATCCTTTACAAGCTCATGAAGGAAATGGGCATCCACGAAGGCTGCATCGAGCAGATGTACCGGATGTTTGCCCAGAAGCTGTATCTCCCCACCCCTGAGGTGGACGAACAGGGTCAGCTCCGTTTGGACGACTGGGAGATGCGGGAGGACGTGCAGTCCAAGGTGGAAGAACTTTGGAGCCATGTCACTACCGAAAATCTGAAGGACTATGCCGACATCGACGGCTACTGGGAAGATTTTTACGGAATGTTCGGATTCGGCCTCGACGGCGTGGATTACGACAAAGACATCGACATCAGTGCGAAAATTCCCTCTATCCCGGAAGAATAAAAGGATTGCGAAAACAAAAACGAGGTTGGGCCAAAAACGGTCTAACCTCGTTTTTTCGTCAGATTTTCCCGCAGGTATAAAATCAGATCAAGCTGCGGTAAAGCTGGGCGATTTCCTCCACCGAAGTGTCCCTGGGATTGCCGGGACGGCAGGCGTCGTCATAAGCAGACTGCGCCAGGAAAGGAATGTCCTCTTCCTTGACAATTTCCTTCAGATCGGCGGGAATTCCCACATCCTGGCTGAGCTGACGCACTGCATCCACTGCCGCTTTGCGGTACTCCTCCTGGGTCATTTTCTCGGTGCCTTCTACCCCCATGGCTTTGGCAATGTCACGGTATTTTTCTCCGGTAGCAGGGGCATTGTATTCCATGACAGTGGGCAGCAGAATGGCATTGGCCACACCATGCGGGGTATCATACACTGCGCCCAGCGGATGGGCCATGGAGTGGACAATGCCCAGCCCCACATTGGAGAAGCCCATACCGGCAATGTACTGGCCCAGAGCCATTCCTTCCCGGCCTTCGGGATCGTTTTCCACGGCACTGCGAAGGTTCTTGGAGATGATTTCAATGGCTTTCAGATGAAGCATATCGGTCATGGCCCAGGCGCCCTTGGTGATGTAGCCTTCAATGGCGTGAGTCAACGCATCCATGCCGGTAGCGGCAGTGAGGCCTTTGGGCATAGAGGACATCATGTCCGGATCCACAAAAGCCACCACCGGAATATCATGAGTATCCACACAGACGAACTTCCGGTTTTTCTCCACGTCTGTAATCACATAGTTGATGGTGACCTCAGCGGCGGTGCCGGCGGTGGTAGGCACCGCCAAAATGGGAACGCTGGGCTTTTTGGTGGGGGCTACGCCTTCCAAACTGCGGACATCGGCAAATTCCGGGTTATTGATAATAATGCCGATGGCTTTGGCGGTATCCATAGAAGAACCGCCGCCGATGGCAATGATGTAATCTGCGCCGCTGTTCTGATAGGCTATTACGCCGGTTTGGACATTTTGAATGGTGGGGTTGGCTTTGATGTCGGAATAGATTTCATAAGCCAGTCCGGCCTCGTCCAACACCTTGGTAACCTTCTGTGTGACGCCGAATTTCAGCAGATCCGGATCGGAACAAAGAAAAGCTTTGGTAAAACCCCGCCCCCTTACTTCATCGGCAATGGCCGCAACGGCCCCTTTGCCGTGATACGATGTTTCATTCAGTACAATGCGATTGGCCATGGTATGAACCTCCTGAATTGTTTTTGGAGCCTCGCTCCCAGTTTGTCTTTATTATATCATAATTTTTTCGATGTGCAAGAATTTTTTAGTGATATTGCCAGTCACCCTTCCTTTTCTTCCACAAACCATCGTCTGTTTTCCGGCTCGTAGTAAAGAAAGGTCAACTGTCCGCCAATGCGGCAGGTATACCGCAACCCGTATCCGCCGGCTCTTGTGGAGGCCATAGGCCGGCAATCCAGCACTTTATCCACCACAAACCGCCGGCCTTCCTTCCAAAAAATCAACAGCGGCGTAATGGTTCCGGTCTCCGACCAACGGCCCAACACCGTCACATAGGTTTTTTTGCGCATAAAAAGTCACTCCTGTTACGGGCGGAATGCGGCAGGATAGATGGTATGCTCCTCACCGGGATTGCCTCCGGTAAGGGAAAGGTCGGTGAGCAGTCCGCCCCAACGCACTAGCTGACTGCCAAAACGGCGGCGCAGATCATCTACTGTGGTTTCCAACGCCTTCTGTTTTTTCCGCCGGACAGGGTCTTCGCCCAACAGAAGCTGTCCCGGCTCCCCCTGATGACAGAGATTTTGCACGGTAAGCCCGATACTGCGGTAAGCATAGGGTTCCTCCTTCACCTGGTCAAACAATTTCAATGCGCTGTGGTGCAGTTCTCCGGAAAGGCAGGCAGGCCGTGGCAAAGGCATTTGATGGGTGGTGGTGTGAAGTTCCGTGTCCCGCAGGGAAATGCAAACCTGTTTCCCCTCCAGGCCCTGTTTCCGAAGCCGTCGGGCTACGCTGTCTGCAAGGAGCAAAAACACCTGGCTGATTTCCTCTCGGTTGGTCAGGTCCCGGCAGGTGGTAGTGCTGTTGCCAATGGACTTCACCAACTGTAACTCATCAAACCGGGCTACCGGGCTGTTGTCCCAGCCATTGGCGTAGGCGTGAAGCAGTTCCCCTCGTTTCCCTATCCAATTTTTCAGCACAGACGGGTTGGCATTCGCAAGCTGTCCGATGGTTTGAATTCCTTTTCGCTTCAACAACGCCGTGGTGGCCGGGCCCACCATCAACAGCCGTTCCACCGGCAAAGGCCACACCAGCTCGGTCAATGCAGGCCGTGGCAGGAAGGTAATGCCGTTGGGTTTTCGGTAGTCGGAGCCTAATTTTGAGATCGTCTTATTAAAACTCACTCCTACCGACACAGTAATTCCCAACTCCTCCCACACCTCCTTCTGAATGCGCTGGGCGATGGTTTCGCCGTCTCCAAACAACCGCTGAGACCCGGTGACGTCCAGCCAGCATTCGTCCAATCCAAAGGCTTCTACCTGATCGGTATACCGGCCGAAAATTTCCCGCACCGCCCTAGAATGCTGCTGATAGAGAGGAAAGCGAGGGGGAAGGAAAACAATCTCCGGACATTTTTGTTGAGCCTGCCACAGAGCTTCTCCCGTTTTCACCCCCTGTATTTTTGCCGCCTGGTTTTTTGCCAGCACAATCCCATGCCGTCGGGTGGGATCTCCGCCGACTGCCATGGGGCGATGCCGGTATTCCGAATGGTACAGCATTTCCACCGATGCATAAAAACAGTCGCAGTCACAGTGTAAAATAACCCGATCCATAAGCTTGCCTCCTTAAAATAGAACGTTTGTTCTCTTTAAGTATAGCACCAGAGAAGGATCATGTCAATTTGAAAATATTGGAACCGGTTCAAAAATCCTCCCAAAAACAAAGAAAAATCCTGCACCCAAATCAGGATGCAGGATTGTATTCATCGTTCGAATCAAACTTCTGCCGAACTGGAATTAGGCATTGATCTTGGAAACAACGCCGGAACCAACGGTACGGCCGCCTTCACGGATAGCGAAACGCAGGCCTTCTTCGATGGCGATGGGGGTGATCAGCTTCACAGAGATGGTCACGTTATCGCCAGGCATAGCCATTTCAGTGCCTTCGGGCAGAACAATGGTGCCGGTTACGTCGGTGGTACGGAAGTAGAACTGAGGACGATAGTTGTTGAAGAAGGGGGTGTGACGGCCGCCTTCATCTTTCTTCAGAACGTAGATCTGGCCTTCAAACTCAGTGTGAGGATGAATGGTGCCGGGCTTTGCCAGAACCTGACCTCTTTCGATCTCGTTTCTCTGAACGCCACGGAGCAGAGCGCCGATGTTGTCGCCGGCTTCTGCGTAGTCCAGAGTCTTACGGAACATTTCAATACCGGTAACAACGGTCTTGGCACGTTCTTCCGTCAGGCCCAGGATTTCCACTTCGTCGCCGGTATTCAACTGACCACGTTCCACACGGCCGGTAGCAACGGTACCACGGCCGGTGATGGTGAACACGTCCTCAACGGGCATCAGGAAGGGCAGGTCAGCCTTACGTTCGGGAGTGGGGATATACTCGTCCACAGCGTCCATGAGCTGCTTGATGGAATCGTAAGCAGAATCGCTGGGATCGTTGGGAGCTTCCAGAGCCTGGAGAGCGGAACCAACAATGATGGGGGTGTCGTCGCCGGGGAAGTCGTATTCGTTGAGCAGGTCACGAACGTCCATTTCCACCAGCTCCAGCAGTTCGGGGTCGTCCACCTGGTCAGCCTTGTTCAGGTAAACCACGATGTAGGGCACGCCGACCTGACGGGACAGCAGAATGTGTTCACGAGTCTGGGGCATCGGGCCGTCAGCAGCGCTGACAACCAGGATAGCACCGTCCATCTGAGCAGCACCGGTGATCATGTTCTTTACATAGTCGGCGTGGCCCGGGCAGTCAACGTGAGCGTAGTGACGGTTCGCAGTCTCATACTCCACGTGAGCGGTGTTGATGGTGATGCCTCTTTCTCTTTCTTCGGGAGCAGAGTCAATGTTGGAGTAATCTTTGAACTCAGCATCGCCCAGCAGGGACAAATACTTGGTGATGGCTGCGGTCAAAGTGGTCTTGCCGTGGTCAACGTGACCGATGGTGCCAATGTTGACATGGGGCTTGGTTCTTTCGAATTTTTGCTTAGCCATTGGTGTTTTCCTCCTAAATCAAAATGGAATGGTTCTCAAAACCGGCCTGTACAGCGGGACAGGGCATACGTTTGGTAACATTATACCACAATCCCCGCAAAATACAAGTCTTTTTTTGAAAACAACGCATTGGGTTTTGCAAATTTGCTTAACCGTTTTGCTTACGTCCGCTCATAATCTTTTCAGCAATGCTCTTGGGCACTTCCACATAGTGGCTGGGCTCCATGACATACTGACCACGACCCTGGGTCTTGCTCCGCAGGTCGTTGGAATAACCGAACATATCGGACAAGGGCACAGAGGCGTTGATCTGCTGTGCGCCATTGCGGGCTTCCATACCCTGGATCTGGCCACGGCGAGAGTTGATGTCGCCGATTACGTCGCCCATATATTCTTCGGGAACGTTGACCGTTACCTTCATAATGGGTTCCAGAATCACAGACTTACCCTTTCGCATGGCTTCCTTGAACGCCATGGAACCGGCGATCTTAAAGGCCATTTCAGAGGAGTCCACTTCGTGGTAAGAGCCGTCGTACAGCTCTACCTTCACGTCCACCACAGGGTAGCCGGCCAGCACACCGGCCTGCATGGCGCCCTGGATACCGGCGTCTACCGCAGGAATATATTCTTTCGGAATGGCGCCGCCTACGATGGAATTGATGAACTCATAACCCTTGCCGGATTCGTTGGGGGTCACACGGATCTTCACATGACCGTACTGGCCCTTACCGCCGGACTGACGGGCATACTTCATATCCACATCTGCAGGAGCGGTGATGGTTTCCTTATAAGCAACCTGGGGCGCACCCACGTTTGCTTCCACCTTGAACTCCCGGAGCAGACGGTCCACGATGATGTCCAGGTGCAGCTCGCCCATGCCGGCGATGATGGTCTGACCGGTTTCTTCGTCCGTCCAGGTCTTGAAGGTGGGGTCTTCTTCTGCCAGCTTCGCCAGAGCAATGCCCAGCTTTTCCTGACCGGCCTTGGTCTTGGGCTCGATGGCCAGGTCGATTACCGGTTCCGGGAAGTTCATGCTTTCCAGAATAATGGGGTGCTTGGGATCGCACAGGGTGTTGCCGGTGGTGGTGTTCTTCAAACCAACCGCAGCGGCAATATCACCGGCGTAGCAGCAGTCGATGTCCTTCCGGTGGTTGGCGTGCATCTGCAGAATACGGCCGATCCGTTCGTTGTCGTCCTTGTTGGCGTTGTAAACGGTGGTGCCGGTGGTGATGATGCCGGAGTACACACGGAAGAAACACAGTTTGCCAACGTAGGGGTCGGTGGCAATCTTAAACGCCAGAGCCGCAAAAGGCTCGTCGTCGGAGGAGTGCCGCACTTCCTCTTCGTCGGTTTCCGGATTGACGCCCTTGATGGGGGGCACATCTACGGGAGAAGGCATATAGTCAATGATGGCGTCCAGCAGCTTCTGCACACCCTTGTTCTTATAAGAGGTGCCGCAGGTCACCGGGACAATCTCGTTGGCGATGGTGCCCTTGCGCAGGGCGGCCTTGATTTCCGCTACGGAAATCTCCTCGCCTTCCAGATACTTCATCATAAACTCCTCGTCCTGCTCGGCGCAGGCTTCCAGCAGATTATCCCGATATTCCTGGGCTTTTTCCTTCATGTCGTCGGGAATGTCCACGACTTCCATGTCTTTGCCCAGGTCGTCTTTGTAGATCACAGCGTCCATTTCCACCAGGTCGATAATGCCCTTAAACTCACTTTCGGCCCCGATGGGGAGCTGGATAGGAACCGCATTGCACTTCAAGCGGTCCAGCATCATGTCCACCACGTTATAGAAATTGGCGCCCATAATGTCCATCTTGTTGACATACGCCATGCGGGGAACATGATATTCATTGGCCTGACGCCAAACAGTTTCAGATTGAGGTTCCACACCGCCCTTGGCGCAGAACACCGTCACAGAGCCG
>CAZWNI010000001.1:0-52802 GCA_964635385.1 uncultured Oscillospiraceae bacterium | reverse complement strand
GGTTTTGCAATTTCAATCCGCGCTCCCACGCAGGGAGCGACACCCATAACGCAACGAGGAAAGCCGCACCAAATGGCATTTCAATCCACGCTCCCACGCAGGGAGCGACAGCAAAAGGATACAAAAAGTACCCTTTTATTTTGTGCAAAACAGAAAAAATCTACCGAATATCTTTTTCAAGACTTTAATATTAGAAAAAATCATCTAATTTTGTTTGATACAGGCAATTATTTCTGGAAAGCAGTTATTTTTTCAGTGCGAGGAAGCCGGCATTTTCTGATCACTTGCCTCTCGCACAAATTAGACAAATAAAGTACCTTCTTGGTCAATGGTTGGTTTTGTCCCGATGTGAACAATTTTTTCCTGATAGTGATTGCCCAGTCGGTAAAAGCGGAGACTGTCACAGCAGGGATCAATAAGAGACTCCAGCTTGGCTTGCAGCATCACCGCTTGTGCTTGATCCACTATGCATTCAAAAACAGAATTCTGCACTCTCTGTCCATAATTGGTACACTCTTTGGCTACCTTTCGCAACCGCTTTTTCCCGGCAGGTGTTTCAGTGTTTACATCGTAAGTGATTAAAAGCAGCACAATATCACCTCATTTCCATAAAAACGGCGGATAGGCGTCTAAATCTCCCCGCAAATACCGTGCTAGAAGCAGGGCTTGTATGTGGGGCACTAACCCCCAGGATAACTTTTCACCTAAAAACGGATGGGTCAGAGTCTCCCGTTTGCGTTCCTGCCAAGCGCTCAGTAGAACACGCCTTCCTGTGTCGTTCAGGAAAACCGAGCCATTTTCCCGAAAATCAAAGTGTTCCGGGCGAATGAGCCGGTGATTGATAAGGGTAAGGGCAAACCGATCTCCCAACACAGGCCGGAGTTCTTCCATGAGATCCAACGCTAAGGAAGCCCGTCCTGGACGATCCCGGTGGAGAAAACCTACATAACTGTCTAATCCGACACCTTCTAATGCAGAAGCGCAAAGGTTGGCCAGCAGGGAATAGACAAAGGAAAGCAGGGCGTTGAAGGCATCTTTGGGAGGACGGCGGCTGCGTTCTCGAAAGAAAAAGGTGTCCTGGTTTTGTAAAATTAAGCAGTCCAGCATTCCGAAATAGATCGCCGCCGCTTCTCCTTCCAGCCCCCGAAGCTGTTCCAGGGAAGAAGAATTAGAAATCTGTTGCAAGCTGATTTTTAACAGATCCGCACTGTGCTGCACTTTAGATACATCCAGCCGTAAAGCGTGGTCTCGTATACCCCGCAGCAGCACCCATCGTCCATTATACACCTTGCCCGAGATCATCTGTTTGGCAATATGACAGCTTTCTGTTTGATGGTCGGAGCGGCGGTACTGTTCTTTGCGCAGCAGTACATTTCCGTTGTTTTCTCCCCAGCACCGGGTGAGAAACTGCCCTCGCGGCGTAAAAAAGGATAACCCGATTCCCATCCTGGAACACTTTCCCATCAACGCTGGGGAAGCCCCTTTGTAACTAAAGCAAAGGATATTTTCTAACGTATGGAGCGGAAAATGCTTGTCTGATTCATTTGGCCGCTGGATTACCACCGTTTCTCCATCTAGGGAAAGGTAAGCATCTTCGCTGAGGACGTATAGGGTGTTTAATAATTTTTTCATGCTTCCTCCTCCAGCTTTTCCGCCGTCCATTTTGCGGCGGAACGGTTTTTGCAGAGAACCGGCAAGCAGAGGTCTTTCAAGGAACAAGCCGAACACCCTTTTTTGGGCTTTACCTTAGGGGTGTATCCTCGTTGTGCGTATTGATGCATTTGTGCGGTCATTTCCTGTACCTTTTGCCGCAATTCGGCACTGAAAACCACCGGTTGACGGCGGCGGGTTTCCCCGTAGAATAAGGATCCTTCTGGTATGGAACAGCAGAGCATTTCTTCCAGACAGATTGCTTGGGCACAGAGTTGCAGTTCATCTGCTTGATGCGGTTTTGGCTTTCCTCGCTTATATTCCACCGGATAAGGAATCCAAAGCCCTTCCCGGCCCTGTAAGGAAATTCCCTGTGGATCACGGTGAAATTCTACCACATCGCAGGCGCCGCTGAGGCCCAAGATGGGGGAGGAGACCCGCAGATCCCGAAGAATCAGCAAATCCCCTCTGCTCTCATCTTGTTTGGCGTCATGGCAGCGTTGGTGCAGTAGCTGGCCTTGGGCGGTTTGGAAGTTTTCCAGCCAAAGATGTTCTACATGGATCAAGGCCCATTGCCGGGGGCAGAAGGCAAAGTGTTGGATACCGGACAGTTGGAGGTAATCTTTTTCCTGATCATTCATTCCATTACAGTGCAGGTCACGCCTTCCGGTAAGTTTTCATCTACCGTAATGACATAGTCTTCGTGACTTCTGGGGATAGAATCTTCCACTTTCTTCTCAGCGTGTACAGCGTCAAACAATTTGTGGGAAGGTGCGTTGCCTAATTGGCTGGCGTGTTTGAACACGATGAGCTTCCGAACTGCCATTTTTCCCCGGGCAGCGGAATGGTCGTTTTCAAACATATTGAGAATGGCCTGCCATAGCAGTTCCAAATCTTCTTCCGAGAATCCGGTGGTCTTTTGGGCCAGGTTGGCAGAAACAAATCCTTCGCACCGGTACATAGCATAGGGGACAATGGACTTTTTGCCCATTTCGGTGTTCTTCCGTTCCGCATCTTTTTCGGTGGTGATGGCGACACGGGTAATGGTTATTTCCTGGGGAAGGATAGGATCCAGGCTCCGGGCAAAGCCCAGTTGAACCGGCCCCCGTACCTGGCCGCAGTTTAACGCCCCTTTCACAAAGGTGGTCATCACTGCGCCAAAGGTGCGGATATCATAGAAGTTGGAGCACATAAAGTCCAGAATCTTTTGATCCAATTCCGGATCATCTTTTTTGGCACTTTTCAGGTTGCTGCCCTTCTCGTCTGCCTCCAAACCCAGATAATCCAGAGCCTTTTTATCACTGCGGTTTAAGGGAACCCCGTCCTTGATATAGATTTGGTATCCAGATTGATCGTCTTTTACGGTTTCCACATAGTTGCGGATTTTCCGCTTCAAGCAGACGTCGGTGACCAGACCGTAGCCGGTTTCCGGATCAATCCGGGGCATATTCCCGGCGTCCGGGTCACCGTTGGGGTTGCCGTTTTCCACGTCAAAGAAGATGACGAAATCATAGCGGTTTTGGATAGCATTTTCCTTCATGGGTTAGTCCTCCTTTTTGGTATAGCGGTCCTGGGTTTGATGATAGTATCCTAAATAGAAGGATGCTTGTTCCGGCAGGGAAAGCCGGGTGGGAAGTTCATCGGGAATGTGGTCGACGATTTCCTGAATTAGTTTATTGTAGAAAATATTTTGCCCTTCGCTGAGCTTTGCCAAATGCTTTTGGGACAGTTGTACCAACAGAGCAAAGATGGCGGCGGGGGTGGAAGCAGCAGAAGAAAAATACTTGTCTCGAATGGTAGCGTTGATGCCGGGATTGGCTTCTTGCTGAATTCCTTCCAGCACTGCAAACCACCGTCCCAGATGGTAAGGAACACTTTTGCTTTCTTTGTTTAATGCCACGGTTAAAACCTCCTTTGGACAACCTGAATTTGGATTTTTCAAATAATACGCTTTTAAGATGGCGGCTTTGCCGCGATTGATGTTCCGTTCCGCCCGAAGCCGGACAAAGACCCCTTCCAGCAAAGCAGCGGGGTAGGGCAGGCCTTCCAACACCGAACGAACGAGGGCGCCGCCCAATAGAGGAGAAGGGTTTTTGTCGCTGGACTTGGGGTTGGCTGTCTCCTGCAACAGCTGCCAGAAGGACAAGTTATCCCGCTGGTCAAAGGACGGCTTGACAATTTCCAGCCGCTGCTGGTGCTCCTGGATCCGCCTTAAAAACACTCCGAAACTGTCTTGCAGAAAAAAACGCACCGACAGCCGGGCTGCATTGGGGGAGATGCCCAAAATATAAAACTGTACGCCCGGATCCAGTTCCATGCCCTGGATGTCCACCGTCTTTCCTTTGGTGAGATTGGCAAGCACAGCGTTCACCTCTTCCCTGGCGTCGGAAAGGGATTCTGGCTCTATTATCCCGCGATAGAATTCCTGGTAAGTCGGATCTCCCCCTTCCGCCCAATACACCACCGTGGTATCTCCCAACTGGGAAGCGTAGCGGAACCGGCTTTTTTGCGGATCGTCCTTTTCCTGGGTGGCGGTGTTCCATAGATGGGCAGGGTGGTCGGAGAGCAGGTAGTTTAAGGCGGTGGTGTAGGCAAAGGCGGCTTGCTTGCTGATGCCGGCATTTTCGCCTTGCTCTTTGCCGTAAGAGCAAAAAGCGTCGGCGTTGTAAGAAATTAAGGAAGCGCCGCTGGATTGTGCGCCCCGCACACCCTTAATGGCAGGATGAAGCCGAGCAACCGGAGCGGTTTGCTCCAGTACCGGGCAGAAGGCGGCAGAACTATCCTGGCTTTGGCTGCGGTACTGTTCCCACGCTTGGCAAATGGCGGAATCCCTTTGTACTTCGTTTTGTTCTAAGTTTTCCTCGTCCTCTCCAAAGAGAAAGATCAGGTTGCCGCCGGCGGTGATGTCAGGGTATTGGGTAAGAACAGGGTTTGTCGAAGCGGTATCCGGATTCCAGTGCTCAAAGTAGGCCAGTACCGCTTTGGCGGCGGGGGATTCCACTCCGGCAAGCAGCGTTTGATGAAGGGCTTTGGCGGCCTCAAAGCATTTTTTTGTCCGTTCCGGCTTTCCTTTTTGGTCTACGCCCAGCAGATAGGCGGAGTTGTCACAAAGAAAGTTGGGGTTGACACCGCTGGAACGCTTTACCGGCTCCGGCACCTCTTTGATCTTGGGCAGCAGTTTGTTTCCTTTTTCCGCTGGCTGCAGGAAGGAAACCACGTTTTGCAAACTGCCGTCCGGATTCAACTTTAGCCCGTAGGACACCTTCACTTTGCTCCATCCCGGCTGAGGCAATTTTACCGCTTGATAGTAGCGGGTCAATGCGTCTAAGATCATGATTTAATTTCCACCTCCCGCAGGTCCAGTTTGCCATCTACCATCACCGCCCGAAAATACAGGGGGCGGATGTTGGCGGGGTCGCTGTAATCCAGATCGTAGAGCATATATCCCAGGTCTTTGGTGCCTTTCAGCTCATCGGGGCAGGGAGGGATTTCTTCGCAAGGGGAAAAATATGCGGTAAATTCTCGACACCCCAATACAGGTTGCCGATAGCACTGCCCCTTTTGCAGCCGCCGGGTGAACATTTCCTGGAACTTTCCCGGATTGTCTCCTGGAGCCGCTCGGTCGGTCATGTCAAAATGGGCTTCAATGATGTATTCCACTTTCCGCAAAGCGGTGGTGGCCCGCTGCTGGATGCACTCCGGGGTGGCCAGATACAACGGTTTTCCAGACTTTATTCCACTGCGAACCACGTTGCAGGAAATCTTTTCTGAAACTTCGTTGCGGCGGATATTGGTAAATTGAATGGGTTTTTGCACATAAATAGCGTCAATGACCCATTTCATGCCCGGATGCCAAAAAATACTCTCCACGATTCCCCGGGCGGCAGAGGGAGTCATAACATCATAGCTGACCCGCTCGCTTTTGAGTTCCGGTCTGGAGAAGCAGGCGTAGTCCCCCCACACCTTCATACAGATGGACACATAGCAACACTCCTTTCTGATTTTTTGAATGGAATAGAATGGTGATCACTTTCTATGGCTTTTATCATAGCACAGTCCTATTTAGAAGTCAAGAACTTTTTTCGAGAAAATATGTATTGCAAGTAAAAAGAGGATCAAACAGGGTGATAGGGTAATTTTGAGGATTTCGAAGTTGTTGTTTGAAGGACAGTATGTTATAATCATTCTGTCTCAAGATTACTTGAGAGGATTGAAATGAGAAGAATGTTTTGCAAACATCCTTCCCCGGGTGGCAATGGTTTTCCGTTGCCGCCTTCTTTTATGCAAACCAACCTTTCCCTTCTTCTGCCTGGGGACAAAGACCTGTTTCACGGCTGTAAAGGGAGAGATTTACCAGAATTGCAGTATTTTCCGTCACCAGTTCAATATCTCCGGCTTGATCCAGCACCTGGAATTGATTGGGATAAACGCTGACCCCATACCGTCCCAGTTGGCGGAACAGGTTCCGGCTCACTTCTCCGTCCCGCAGCCGTTCTACCAGTTCTTTTCCTTTTTCCAGGGGGATGTAAACGGTTTTGGTGTTTTGGTCGATCAGATGGAAATTTTTCTCAATCTCCCGGAAGGGAAGGGTTTTGCTCCTGGACGATTTGAGGATTTCTTTCCGATCAAATGTTTTCTCTGTTTCATCATAATGTTGGTAAAACAACTGGTTGAAATACTTGTAGATGGTGTCTGGGTGTTCTAATTCTTCTGCATTTGCTGCAACCTGCTGAAAGGCTTTCAGATTGGGTTCAATTGCTGAGTTTTGAGATACGTCTTCCAGAGCAAAGATGGTGACAATGCTTTCTTCCGGTGAATGGATTCCTTCCCGGTTGCACCGGCCAGCCGCCTGAAGAACGGAATCCAACCCCGCCTGTTCCCGGTAGACGGCAGGGAAGTCCACGTCCACCCCCGCTTCAATCAAAGAGGTGGACACCACCCGGCAGGGCTGTCCATCTTTCAGTCGATTCCGGATTTCGTTCAAAAGCTCTTGCCGCTGGGCAGGATACTGATAGGTGGACAGGTGGTAATTTCCCTCTCCGGATAACTGTCGATATATCTGCTGCGCTGCTTTCCGGGTGTTGACGATGCAGAGAACCTGATGGTGTTCCATCAGCCGCCCCGCCAGTTCCAAGCAGGGTAGGGGAGCAGGCTCCATTTGGAAAGTCACCCGGCGGAAAGAGCGGTAGAGAGCCAGGGTGTCGGTGCACAGCTCCCGGATTTTCAGGTCCGGCGCCATCTCTTGAAGCATACGATTGAGGGACGGCTGGGTAGCGGTGCAGAGTACCGCCGTCACGGAAAAGTGCTGTACCAGTTGGGCGATGGCCATCACACAGGGCTTTAAGTGGTGCACCGGCATCATCTGGGCTTCATCAAAAATGACTACACTATTGGCGATGTTGTGGAGTTTCCGGCAGCGGGAGGAACGTGCAGCATAGAGGGATTCGAAAAACTGCACCATGGTGGTGACGATCACCGGTTTGTCCCAGTTTTCGGCAGCTAAGGCCATGGGGTTTTTGCAATGGTCTTCCCAATCCTGTTTTTCATAATCGATTCCGCTGTGGTGTTCCAGAACATTTTCTTTTCCCAGAATTTCTTGGAATTTACCGGCGGTCTGGTCAATGATGGAGCAGTAGGGGATCACATAGATGACCCGCCTTTTTCCAAACGCTGCAGCATGGCGCAGGGCAAAGGCCAGGGACGAAACCGTTTTCCCTCCGCCGGTGGGTACGGTGAGGGAAAACAGTCCCGGCGTTTGATTTCCCCCCTCCAGACATTGCTGTAAAATAGCGGCACGCTTTTGATTGATTTCCTTTCCGGGTTTTAAGAATCCCTGTTCCTCCAGATACCGGTCCAGCTTTTGATTCAGCGCCGGAATGGAATCTCCCGGCTGACGGAGAACCGAATCCCCCTGCATAAACCGTTCTGTATCCAGAAAATCGGCGTCGGTCAGGCAGGAGTATATCATGCGGATGAGGAAGGCTTTTTCCAGCCGGTTTATGGTTCCCCGGTAGCTTTCCGGCAAGGGGGGAGGGGTTAAATCCAGGGGAAGCTGGGGCTCTGGGAGACAGGCAGGCAAATCTTTGCGTTTCATCCTTCCTCGAAAGGTGGATTCGCTGGGGGGATCAGAGCTGGCCCCCCAGTTTGGCAGCCCGCTGTGGTGCCCGGCGACGCAGATGGCGGAGATGTCGCTGCCGTTTTGATACAGCATCTGGGCGCCGGCATCGGAGTGGTTCACTGGTTTGGGGTCTCCGCAAAGGCGTTTTTGAAACTCCTTGCTGCTCTTTCCGTGATCGTGGATGCCGCCTACCTGCCTGCCGTAGTCACCTGCCTGAAAGGCGCTGGCAAACTGTTCCGCCAGCCGGGCGGTTTCCCGCAGATGATCTATTAAGGTTTGTTCTGCGCCGTCCTTCCGGATGTGAGCCAGAAACGTTTGTTGCTCCTTGGTTTCATTTTTTTCTTGTTTTTCCAAATATTTCACTCCTTTCTGTTTTATGATAATGGTATTTGATATAAAAATCAATAGTATATACTTTGACTTTTTGTGAAATGCATTGAGAAAAGATGCACGGAAAGACGAAAAGAAAAACCTCCGCTGCCATTTCATCTGGAAAAACTGCTTTAGAAAAACTCACTTCAGACAAAAAACACCCCCGCGGCAAATGCCGCAGGGGTTGTCAAAAATTTGCTTTTATCTCCCAAAATACCTGCTGATTTCTCCCATCCGTTCCACCTGCTTCACCTGAAAGGGACACCGGCTGCCGCAGTGCCCGCATTGGATGCAGTCGGAAGCGTGTACAGCCAGATTCTGGTAGTGATCTGCCGCCAGTTTGTCTCCGGCTTTGGATAGATCGTAGTATTTGTTGATCAGACCCACGTCCAAACCGGCGGGGCAGGGCTGGCAGTGGTTGCAGTAAACGCAAATGCCAGTTGCATCTTGGGGAGTGAAGGAGCCTAAAACAGAGTAGTCCTTCTCTTGAGGAGCGGCGTCCAAGAAACCCAGCAGCCGCTTCAAATCCTTGCGATTGCGGACGCCGGGCAGTACCGTCAACACTCCAGGCTTGTCCAAAGCGTAGGCCAGGCACTGGTATTCGGTGAGGGCCTGCCGGAAGGGGGAGGTTTTGGCCTCCAGCAGCTGTCCGGCACAGAACGCCTTCATGACCGAAATGCCAACGCCCTCTGCCTCGCACCGGTGGTAAAGATTCATTCGCTGAGATGCGCTGCCGATGCCGTACTCTCCCTGCTGGTAGTCGTAGGCCGGGTTAATGGAAAACATCAGCATGTCGATGAGTTTCCAGTTCAGAACCTGCTGCACTACCGCCGGCGTGTGGGAGGAAAGGCCGATGTGCCGCACGACCCCTTGCTTTTGCAGGGAAAGGAGATGGTCCAGCACCCCGTTTTCCCGGTACTGTTCCAGATCGGCGCTTTCGTCCATGCAGTGGATAAATCCAAAGTCGATGTAATCGGTGCGCAGCGCTTTGAGCTGCCAGTCAATGGAACGCTTGATTTCTTCCAGATTCAATGTCCAGCCGTACTGTCCGGTTTGGTAATCCGCCCCAAAGTGGATTTGGTAATACACTTTGTCCCGGACGCTGTGGAGCGCCTTGCCGTATGCCGTAAAGGGAACGGCGTCTGCGGAAGCCAGGTCAAAGTAATTGATGCCATTTTCCACCGCCAAAGCGGCAGTGGCCTGAATCTCCTTGTCTCCAGAAGGTCCCAGGGAACTGCTGCCTAAGCCCAGAATGCTGATTTGCTCTCCGCCGTGGGGAAGTTTGCGATATTCCATCTTAGTCTCCTTGCTTACTCGTTCAGTTTTTCTGTAAAGTCTGCCATGGCTTCAGAAATCTTGATCCGCTGGGGACATACCGCTTCGCAGCTCCGGCAGCCGATGCAGGCGCTAGGCTGTTTTTCTTCCGGTACGGCCATCAGTGCCATGGGAGCAATGAAGCCTCCCTGGGTAAAACAATGCTCGTTGTACAGCGCCAGCAGGCCGGGAATATCCAGCTCTTGAGGACAGTGGCTGACGCAGTAGCGGCACCCGGTGCAGGGCAGGGCAATCTTTTTTACCATCTCGCCGGCCATGGAAAGCAGGGCGTCCATTTCGGTCTGGTTCAGGGGCTTGTTTTCTTCAAAGGTGGCCACATTTTCCTGAAGCTGTTCCATGGTAGACATTCCGGACAACACCAAGGTGACTTCCGGTATGCTTTGCAAAAACCGGAATGCCCAGCCGGGGGCAGTTTCCTCCGGACGAAGAGCTTTCAGTTTGTCAGCGTAACTCGGTTCCACCTTGGCTAGCTTGCCGCCACGAAGTGGTTCCATTACCCATACTGGAAGGTGGTACTCTTGGAGCAGTTCCACCTTTCCTTTGGCGTCCTGGAAATCCCAATCCAGATAGTTGAGCTGAATCTGGCAGAACTCCATCTCACTGCCGTAAGCCTTCAAAAACCGCTCCATGACCTCCCGGCTGCCGTGGGCGGAAAAGCCCAAGTGCTTGATGCGGCCAGCTTTCTTTTGCTGCACTAGATAATCAAAAATGTGGTAGTCCGGGTTGAGGTAAGCATTGATGTTCATTTCGCAGACGTTGTGGAAAAGGTAGAAATCAAAGTATTCCACCCCGCAGCGGGTTAGCTGCGCCTCAAAGATTTCCTTTACTTTGCTCATGTTGGACAAATCATAACCTGGAAATTTGTCGGCAAGATAGTAGTTTTCTCTGGGGTAGCGGCTCAGGGCCTGGCGTAATGCGGTTTCGGAATGGCCGTCGTGGTATCCCCAGGCAGTGTCAAAGTAGTTGATGCCGTGAGAAACAGCATAGTCTACCATCTGATTCACCATAGGCTGATCAACTTTGCTGTCGTCGCCTTCCAGTACCGGCAGGCGCATGGCGCCCAGACCCAGGGCAGAAAGGGAAAGCTCCTGAAAATTATGGTATAACATGGGAAAATCGTCTCCTTGTTTGCTGCTGCACAGCAGTTTTCTTTAGTGTATCATCTTCCGGAAAAGAAGGCAAATACCTGTTTTTTATTAGTATACATACTTGAAAGGAATGAGAAACCCCTTGGCGCCGCTCTTTACATTAGCACTTTGATGTGTTAAAATATTGGAAGTATACCCGTGCGAGGAGGAACCGCCATGGAATCCAAATTGAACCAGCAGGCTGTCCAGCAGTTATACCAGATGGTGCTGTCTTTGAAGACGCAGGAAGAATGCGCCAAGTTTTTTGAAGATCTTTGCACCGTTCAGGAGCTCAAGGCGTTGAGTCAGCGGCTTCATGTCGCTCGTATGCTGGATCAGAACCGGGTCTATTCCGATATTGTCCACCAAACCGGCGCTTCCACCGCTACCATTAGTCGGGTAAATCGCTCCCTGCTGTATGGGGCGGGCGGGTACCGGATTGTCTTTGACCGGGTGGACGGCAAACAGGAACGGCCCGCATCCAGGGAATATCGCTGCCTGGCCAAGTGTTACGACCAATTCCAGGGAGATGTAGACTATCCCGCTCGCGCCGCTTATTTCCACGGTCTGCTGCAGGAATATGGAAACGGCGGCAAACTGCTGCTGGATCTGGCCTGCGGCACCGGCAGCCTGAGCTTTGAAATGGAAAAGCTGGGGTACGACGTGGTGGCGGTGGACGCCTCACAGGAAATGCTCAGCAAAGCGGCGGAAAAGAAGCTGGAAAGGGGCAGCAAGGTGCAGTTTCTGTGCCAAAAAATGGAGGAATTGAACCTGTACGGCACCGTAGACTGCTGCATCTGCGCACTGGACAGCTTAAATCACCTTCCCGATGCCGAAGCGGTGGTTCATGCCCTGGATCGGGTGGGGCTGTTTTTGGCGCCCGATGGCGTGCTGGTTTTCGATGTCAATACAGTGTATAAGCACCGCCAGATTTTGGGGAACAATGCCTTTGTTTATGAGGACGAGGACCGCTATCTGGTATGGCAGAACCACCTGGAAGGCAACCGGGTGGACTTCACATTGGATCTGTTCGAACGCACCGAAGCCGGGGAGCTTTATCGCCGGGACGGGGAGGAGTTTTCCGAAATGGCCTATTCTCCCAAGGAGATGGCGGCCATGCTGGATCGGGCCGGACTGTTCTGCGTTCAAACATTTGATGAAGACAGCCGCAATCCTCCCCGGGCCGACAGCCAGCGGCTGGTATATGTAACAAAGAATAAGGAGTTTCGCAATGGGTAATATGGTGCGTTCCCTTTCCGCAGACGGGTCGGTGCTTTGCTGCGCCGTCGACGCCACGGAAATGGTGGGAAAAATGGAGCGGATTCATCACACCTCCGCTGTGGTCAGCGCCGCTTTGGGACGGCTTACCATCGCCGCTTCCATGATGGGCTGTATGCTGAAAGGGGAAAAGGATACCTTGACCCTCCGCCTCAATGGGGGAGGACCTGCCGGGAGCCTGATCGCTGTGGCTAACAGCTTCGGCAATGTGAAAAGCTATGTGCAGAATCCGGTGGTAGAGCTGCCCTTGAATTCCTACGGCAAGCTGGACGTTGCCGGCGCAGTGGGCAAAGACGGCATACTCAGTGTGGTGAAGGATCTGGGAATGCGGGAGCCTTATGTAGGACAGACCCCCATTGTCTCCGGAGAGATTGCACAGGACGTCACCCAGTATTTTGCTGTCAGCGAACAGACGCCCACGGTCTGTGCTTTGGGTGTGTTGGTGAATCCGGACTTGACCATTCGCAGTGCCGGAGGGTACCTGATCCAATTACTTCCCTTTGCGCCGGAAAGCGCCATCGCTCAGATCGAGGAAAACATCAAGGACGTTCTTCCGGTGTCCGCTATGTATGATCAAGGCATGACCCCGGCACAGGTCTGCGAGACGATGCTGAAGGGCTTGGAGCCCAATGTTTTGGACGAGTTTACGGCGGAGTACCGCTGCGACTGCAGCCGCAGCCGGGTGGAGCGGGCTTTGGTGAGCATTGGTAAAAAAGAACTGCTTCGCTTGGCGGAAGAAGAGGAAACCACCACGGTGGATTGCCATTTCTGTGGAAAGCAGTATGCCTTTACACAGAAAGAACTGCTCTCCCTGATGTCCTCCGCATCAGACGACGTGGAATAAACGACAGATAATGGCTAAACATTGACAAGGCAAATACCTTGTCAAAATCGTTGTATGCTGTGTTTTTACGGTTCGGGAGAATGAAAGATGAATCAGAACAAAATTTTAACCTTTTATCAAGCTGTGGCTGCCAGCACCACACTGCAAAAAAAATTAACCTCTGCTTTGGATCTGCCGGAGGAAAATCAAAAGATGGAGGCGGTATTGGCGCTGGCCAAAGAGGCAGGCTGTCCCTTTACCGCTTCCGAGTGGCAGCAGGCCGTGGCTGCACTGGGAGACTATAGCGATACCAAGCCCTCGTCTGGGGAGCAGCCGGAAGTTCCGGTGCTGACGCTCACCGATTCGGAGATGGAGGAGCGGCGTCAGGTGTTCGGCGGACGTCTGATGGTTCATCAAAATGAGGTCTGCTCCCATTACCGGCGGGGCGGAAATCTTTTTACTTACGCTGCCTGCTGTGCAAGCTGTAAGTATGAGCAGGAAAAAGAATGCCTGTTTGGAGCCCAAAAGGAGTCCTTTTCCTGATTTGGTTGTCATTTCTATGACTTTTTTTGCCAAAAATCTACCTAACACATTGACATTTTTGCTCAAAGCGAGTAAACTAAAGAACATACCATAGGGCTCCGCTTTTTGTTTTTGTATCCGTTTTATTTTATTTTCATTCAATAAAAAACAACAAGGAGGAAAAGACTTTGAAACAAAAATGGAAAAGATGCTGCGCTGCTGCGCTGGCGCTGTGCGTAAGTCTTACCGGATCGGGCGGGATTTTGGCTACTGCAGCAGAAGTTTTGCCTCAGGTAACAGACTATTTATCGGCTCAAGTGCAAACCAGCAGTTCCGACAGCTTAAGCCTGACCGACGTGGACGGCACCGGACGGTTAATTCAGATCAGCTATACCGGTTCCCGCCCTTCCGACGAGGGCAGCCTGGTGGTGGCTGTCTGGAGTGACCTCGACGGTCAGGACGATTTGGAATGGATCACCTTGAGTGCCGACGGAACGGGTAGCTACTATACCTACCTGGATCTTTCCCAGCACGGAAACGTTACAGGAACCTATTATTTCCATGTATATTGGCAGACCTCTTCCGGGGAAATGCAGCTGCAAGAGGGCGCTTCCTATGTTGTAGAGGATATTCAGCATACGGAGACGCTGCTTTTTGCCCTGCCAGATGCCATGGAGCAAACCGCCACGATTACAGCTATAGACTACACCATGCCTGCAGATGGCTCGCACTTAATGGCAGCGGTGTGGAGTGAGAAAGATGGCCAAGACGACTTGGAATGGCTGGAGCTGTACCAGGACGGGAGCAGATATACCGTATCCTGCGATTTGCTGTCCCATGCTTCTTCCGGCTATTATAATGTACATTTTTATCTGCAATACGAAGACGGCGCCATGGAATGGGTAGGAGCTACCGGGTTTACCGTGGTTGGCAGTACTTTGTCTGAAATCATCGTCGAGAATTTGAGTAATGAGGAAGGCACTTGCCAAATTCGTATGACTGGGATAAGCAGCCCAACAGGCATTGAACAGGTACAGGTGGCTGTTTGGAGCAAGAGCGATCAAAGTAATATTTATTGGTATACCGCTTCTTCCTCCGGAGATGGAGAGTATTTGGCAAACATCAATTTGGCCAATCACCAGTATGATTTGGGCACCTATTCCATACACGTTTATGTGAGCAGCGGCAGCGGCTTAACAGAACTGAAAGGCGATACCACGGCATCCTTTACGGTTGGACAGGCAACTGCATCCGCTCAGATAAGCGATGCCTACTGTACCCTCCAGGCGGAAAACCTGATCGTACCCGGCGGGTTGAAAGAGGTTTTGTTTGCAGTTTGGAGTGAAGAAAACGGACAGGACGATCTCCATTGGACGGCAGCTTCGTATCAAAGCAGCAGTTATTCGGCTTCCTGCACTATTTCTTTGAGCGACTATACCGGTTACGGAACCTATCAGGTTCATGTGTACGGGGTCAATGCTGCGGATCAGATGGTTTTTTTGTGCAAAACTACCTTTACTTTAACGCAGCCCCAGACCGATTCGGTGGAAGTATCCACCAACCAGACCGACGGCAGTTTTAGCATTGTGGTAACCGGTTTCGAAAACTCCGGTGTGCAAAAGGTGCAGATTCCTGTTTGGAGCCAGGCAGACCAAAGCGACATTGTCTGGTATGAAGCGGAAAAGCAAAGCGATGGCAGCTATCAGGTTACTTCCTCCATCGCCAGCCACAGCTATCATTTAGGTACTTATACTGCGCACATCTATGTGACGGATCAATGGGGAAATGTAGTCGGCCTTAGCGGAACCTCATTTACTTTTTCTGCTTCCGTAGGGGCGATTAACGTTGGGCATGACGCCAGTGAAAAAAGCTTCCCCATTGTGGTGGAAGATGTTCAGGTGCCTGCCGGGGCCGCCAGCGTCATGGTTGCGGTTTGGAGCGATGACAACGGCCAGGACGACCTTGTGTGGTACACCCTGACCGGCAGCGGCAGCACCTACACCGGCACCATTGAAATTACGAATCACCGCACCTTGGGCCACTACAGCGTGCATGTTTATGCCCAAACCCAGGGCGGCGACATGGTAGGTTTAGGCACCTACGATCAGTTGGAAGTTACCGGCACCGTGCAGGCTACCGTGGAAATCACCCAGGTGGACGACAATGCCGGCACCTTCCAGGTGACGGTGCGCCCAGGCCAGTCCAACTCCGGCGTCAGTTCGGTGTTGATCCCTGCCTGGTGTTCGACCGACCAGAGCGATATCGTCTGGTATGAAGCTCAGGCCCAAAGCGATGGTAGTTACACGGCAACCATCAATGTAATAAACCACAACGCCCATTTAGGCACCTATCAGATCCATGTTTATGTGACCATGGGCAACGGCATTCAGGTGATGGCCGGAAGCACTTCCTATACTTTTGAACCGGAAGGGTTCTTCTGCGTCCTCAATGATTCCGGTACCGGTACCCGCCGTGCTTTGCTGCAAAACGCGCCTGCCGGAACCACGGAAGTGCTGTTCCCCACCTGGAGCGACACCAACGGCCAAGATGATCTTGTATGGTACACCGCTACTCAGAATGCAGACGGCGACTGGGAAGCCATTATCCGCAGTGAAAACCACTACGATTCCGGCAGTTTTACCACTCATTGCTACATCAATGGCCAGTATTACAAGAGCTATCAGTTTACATTTACGGACGGTGAGTTCGGCACCATTGGCGACCGGCTGGTGCGCCAGTACGCCAACGAGCTGATCCAGCTAACCGGGGGAGACCTGTACCAGATTTACCGCTGGGCTGTGGATAACATCACATATCAGACTTTGGAAGTTCCCATGAGCTATCCCGAAGGCTATACCCGTCAGCAGTATTATTTCGTTTACGCCTACCAGAACCGCCGCGGCAACTGCTTCTGCTACGCCGCTACCTTCTATTGGGTGGCAAAGGAATTGGGGTATGACGTAACCCTGTACGAAGGACGGGTGCGAATGGCCGCCGGCGGCACCGGTCCCCATGCCTGGGTGGAAATCCGAATCAACGGCACCACCTATATCTGCGACCCGAATGCGGAGTATGAAACCGGCCGCAAT
Organism: uncultured Oscillospiraceae bacterium; assembly: GCA_964635385.1. Taxonomy (GTDB): domain Bacteria; phylum Bacillota; class Clostridia; order Oscillospirales; family Ruminococcaceae; genus Egerieicola. Next base: position 36,488 of record CAZWNI010000001.1, on the reverse strand, counting down.
GCCTATATGGTTACCTACAGCAGCTCGCCCTTCACCTACTATCCCGAACTGTCGGCCTATTGATGATTTTGAGAATACAGCGAGAAAAAAGGAGGCCATGGGATGGTATTTAGCTCACTCGTCTTTCTGTGTGTTTTTCTCCCGGTGGTGTTTCTGCTCTATTATTTGATTCCCACCACAGGGGCCAGGAATGTCCTGCTGATCATTGCTAGTTTGCTGTTTTATGCCTATGGTGAACCGGTGTATATCCTGCTGATGCTGGTCAGTGTGGGATTCAACTATGGATTTGGCCGGCTCATCGGCCGCAATTACCACCGCAAGCAGTTTTTGATTCTGTCGGTGATATTGAACCTGGGTATGCTGTTCGTATTCAAGTACGCCGGCTGGTTTGTGCAGAGCGTGGATCAGTTTACCGGCCTGTCTCTGCCCATTCCGGATCTGGAGCTTCCCATCGGCATTTCCTTTTACACCTTCCAGGCCATGTCCTACGTCATCGACGTGTACCGGGGAGAAGCGGCCATGCAGAAAAAGCTGCGGAACTTCTGCCTGTACATCTCCTTCTTTCCCCAGCTCATTGCCGGGCCTATCGTCAAGTACCATGACATTGATGCCCAGATCGAAAACCGTCACGCAGATATGGAGGAAATCGCCAAAGGTTTCCGCCGGTTTACGGTGGGTTTGGGGAAAAAGGTGCTGATTTCCAATGCAATGGGTTCGGCGGCGGACGCCATCTTCGCCCTGGACAGCGGGGAGCTGAATATTCTCTCCGCCTGGATCGGCGCAGTGGCCTACCTGATGCAGATTTACTTCGACTTTTCCGGTTACAGCGATATGGCCATCGGCATGGGCCATATGTTTGGGTTCCACTTTTTGGAAAACTTCAATTATCCTTATATCTCCCAGAGCATTAAGGAATTCTGGCGGCGGTGGCACATTTCCCTGTCCACCTGGTTTAAGGAATACCTGTACATTCCTCTGGGGGGCAACCGAAAGGGAAGGGCCCGAACCTGCTTGAACAAGATCATCGTCTTTTTCTGCACTGGTTTGTGGCACGGCGCCAACTGGACTTTCGTGCTGTGGGGACTGTTTCACGGTTGTTTTTTGCTGCTGGAAGATTTGGTCCCCATCAAAAAGCTGCCCCGCTGGCTCAAACACATTTATGTGCTGCTGGTGGTGCTGGTGGGCTTTGTGCTCTTCCGGGCGGACACCATCTCCCAGGCGGGGGATATGCTGGCCAACCTGTTCGCCGGCTTTGACTTCTCCCAGGCGGCTATGATTCCCGCCATGGAACAGCTTACCCCCCTGTTTTTGGTGACTCTGGCGGTGGCCATCTTCGCCGCTACCCCCATTGTGCCGAAATTGCGGGCCAGCCTTTCGCCGGAGGTGAAGGCCAAGCTCCAGCCGGTGTCCTTGGTTGCCAGCGGCGTGGTGCTGCTGCTTTGCCTGCTGTACCTGGCCGGGGGCGCCTACAATCCCTTCATCTATTTCCGGTTTTAAGGGAGGAGAGCCATGAAAAAGAAAACCAAAAAAATGTATCTCGGCTATGTGGCGATCCTGCTGGTGATTTTGCTGATTCCATCTATGGGAATGACGGTAGCGCAGAGTCAATGGACCACGGAAACCACTTCTTTGGCGGAAGTCCCCAGCCTCACCAAGGAGGACGGCTCCTTCAACGAAAACATTTTGGAGGATTCCGGCGACTATTTTGAGGACCATTTTGCATTTCGTCCGGAACTGATTACCATTAACTCTATCCTCCAATCCACCCTGTTGCGAACCTCCTCCACCAACCAGATCATTGTGGGCAGCGACGATTGGCTGTATTTTGTCGGCACCCAGAACGATTACCAGCTGCGGGATCAGATGAGTGACCGGGAGCTGTACAACGTAGCCTACAACCTGAAACTCATTCAGTCCTACTACGAGCTTTGCGGCATGGACTTTATCTTCACTGTGCCCCCCAATAAGGCCAGTCTCTATCCGGAGCATATGCCCTATTACCTCTGGCCGGGGGAGGGTGAGACCAACCTGGAACGGCTGGCTCCTCTGCTGGAAGAGATGGGCGTCAATTATGTGAACCTGCTGGAAGCGTTCCAAAATGAGGAAGACTGCCTTTACTTTAAGCAGGACAGCCACTGGAACACCCAGGGCGCTGTGCTGGCCTATAACCAGTTGATGGAGGCCACCTCCAAATCCCAGTGGGAGACCTATGAAGACGTGCCCTATCTGGTGGAGAAGAACCACTCCGGGGATCTGGCGGAGATGATTTATCCCGAAGCAGTGGAGCTGGAAGAAGACTATATCTACCAGGTTGACTGGGAGTTCACCTACCAAAATGAGGTGGAGGACAATATGGACTCCTGGATCGAGACCGCCAATTCGAATCAAACCGGCGTCCTCTTTATGTTCCGGGATTCCTTCGGGGAAAGCCTGCTGCCCTTTTTGGCACAGGAATACGGCACTGCTTATTTCTCCCGCCTGGAACCGTACAGCATCTCCAGCGCTGTGGCGTATGGGGCGGACACCGTGATTCTGGAGCGGGCGGAGCGCAACCTCAGCGGCTTTTCCCGTGAGCCGGCGCTGATGCAGGCTCCGGTCACCAAGGTCACTGTACAAGGGGAAGAAACCGATTCCGCCACCACGGTGGAAGTGTCCCGAAACGGCGCTTACTGGCAGATCCAGGGCCTGGTTGACCCCGACCTGTTTGAAGAGGACACCCAGATCCTGGTGCGTATCCGGTGGCAGGAAACCGGATCGGAGACGACCTATCAGCCTTTCTATCTGTCGGTAGAGACGGAGGACGAGGTGCAGGATAACGGCTATTTGATGTACCTGCTGGCCAATGAAGCCAATTCCGGTTCGGTGGAGATTCAGGTAATCATTTCCCAGGGAGAGGGTTACCAGGTCGTCAAAACCCTGTCCACCACACTGGAAACTTAGTGAATAAACCAAAAAAAGGAAGGAAACCATTATGAAGAAGAAAATCAGCCTTATGCTTTGTATGTTAGCAGCCGCCGGACTATTGATGACCGGCTGTTCTGGAAGTGATTCCGAGGACGCCGCTTCAGAAACCACAGATGTCCAACTCACCATAGGCCAGGAACAGGAAGGCGCCTATGAGGTGGTCATGGACAATCAGATCGGCCAGGACATCACTGCGGTGGCGGTGAAGCTCACCAGTGAAGAAAGCTACCCCGACAGCCTGATGGAAGAAGAACAGACCTGGAGCCAGGGAGAAACGGCCCTGGTGTACTACCTGCCGGAAGAAACTGACGTTTCCCAAACCGAAAGCGGTGTGGAGGTAAGCGATGGCTATGAAATGCAGCTCACCTTGGCAGACGGCAGTACTTTGGAATTCACCACCGTACCCTTTGACGATATGGACGCCTGCACCCTGTATCTGGAAGATGGAGTGCCTTATCTGGAGTACACCAGCCTGTCCACTCAAGAGGAAGTAAGCACCCAGGAAGCCGAAACCGCCGCCATTGCTTTAGCACAGCAGCAGGCAGAGGAAGCTGCTGCCGCTGAGCAGGCCGCAGCGGAACAGGCTGCCGCCGAACAGGCTGCAGCGGAGCAAGCCGCCGCCGAGCAGGCCGCAGCGGAACAGGCTGCCGCCGAGCAGGCCGCAGCGGAGCAAGCTGCCGCCGAACAGGCCGCAGCGGAACAGGCTGCCGCCGAGCAGGCCGCAGCGGAACAAGCTGCCGCCGAACAGGCTGCCGCTGAGCAACAGGCCGCACTGCTGCAGGCTCAGCAAGAGGCCGCCGCTCAGGAGGAGCAGGAGCAGGAACAGGAAGAAGAGGGCTGCCTGACCGGCGTTTACATTTCGTAATCTTTAGAAAAGGAAGAATAAAACGCTTTTTTCGGAGTTTTTTTCCGGGAAAAGCGTTCTTCTTTTTTGTATGACTGGTCAACCCCGGCTAGATGTGCTATACTAATTTTAATATCGTGAAACCATAAGGAGGAACAAAGATTGGCTGGAATGAATCAAACCCCTACTTCCGAGCGGGTGCATATCGGTTTTTTCGGCCGGCGCAACGCCGGAAAATCCAGCGTGATGAACGCAGTCACCGGGCAAAATCTGGCGGTGGTTTCCCAGGTAAAGGGCACCACCACCGACCCGGTGTATAAATCCATGGAGCTGCTCCCTTTGGGGCCGGTAACCTTAATGGATACCCCCGGCATCGACGACACCGGGGAACTGGGCGCTTTGCGGGTGAAAAAAAGCTACCAGGCTCTGAACAAAACCGACACTGCTGTGGTAGTGCTGGACGGCGCCTTGGGAGCCACTCCGGAAGATCTGGCACTGATTGCCAAGATCCGGGAGAAAAAGATCCCCTGGATGGCGGTGGTGAATAAGCAGGATCAGATCACCCCCGCCCAGCAGCAGGAAACGGAGGCCGCTTTGCTCCGGGACGGTATCCCTCAAGACCAGATTTTGTGGGTCAGCGCCACCGAAAAAACGGGTATCTTTGAGCTGAAGGAACGGCTGGCTCATCTGGCAAAACCGGAGGAGAACCAGCAGCCTTTGGTGTCGGATCTGGTAAGCCCAGAGGATTTTGTAGTGCTGGTGGTGCCTATTGATAAAGCGGCCCCCAAAGGCCGTCTCATCTTACCCCAGCAGCAGGTGATCCGGGATCTGCTGGACACCGGAGCCATTCCGGTGGTGTGCCGGGATACGGAACTGGAATCCACCTTGGCCCGGCTGGGACAGATCCCCCGGCTGGTGGTCACCGATAGCCAGGCCTTTGCCCAGGTCAGTAAAATCACTCCAACAACCATTCCACTGACCTCCTTTTCCATTCTCTTTGCCCGGTATAAAGGCACCCTGGAGCCTTCGGTCAAAGGAGTTGCTGCTTTGGATACCCTGGAACACGGGGACACGGTCTTAATCTGCGAGGGCTGCACCCACCACCGTCAGTGCGACGACATCGGCAGTGTGAAACTCCCCCGCTGGATCGGAGAGTATACCGGCAAGAAGCTGAACTTCGCCTTTACTTCCGGCACCGAGTTTTCCGATGAATTGGGGCAGTATAAGATGATTGTCCACTGCGGGGGCTGTATGCTCAACGCCAGGGAGATGAAGTACCGAATGAGCTGCGCACTGGATCAGGGGACGCCCATGACCAATTATGGTATCCTCATTGCCCAGTTGAAAGGAATCTTAAAACGCAGCGTGGCGGTGTTCCCCCAGATTGCCGCACTGCTGCCATGATCCGGATTTGATGTACCAAACGCCGCCTTTTGGGTGTTGACCCTGAGGCGGCGTTTTATTATAATAGAATTAAATTGTGTGAAGTGGGGAAGGAGAAGGTTATGGATCAACAGGTAGTTGCTGATTTTTTGGAACTGGTGCGCTGCGCCATGCAGTCGAAAACGCCCGGTTTGGACCCGGTCCAGGTAAATTGGAAGGGGGTCTTTCAGTTGGCGCAGGCTCATCAGCTTGGGGTCATGATTGCATATCCCGCCTTGGAGTTGGTGGACAGCCCTGCTTCTCCTGTGTTTCAGATGGGGATGCAGGCTGTCGGCAGCGGTTTGGCCCAGCAGCAGGCGCAGTCCCGGCTGTTGGAGCAGATGCGGCTGTCCTTTCCCGCCCTGCAAATTCCGTTTTTGCCCTTAAAGGGAAGTTTGCTCCGTCCCATGTACCCGAAACCGGAGATGCGCACCATGTGCGACCTGGATATCCTCCTGCACAAAGAGGATTTGGAAAAAGCGGGACAGTGGCTGAAAGACAATGGATTCGAGCAGGAGGAGGGCTTCGACCACGACGTCCCCTATTCCAAGCCGCCCTACCTTCATGTGGAGCTGCATTACCGCCTGTTTTCCGAAAACACTTCTGCTTCTTTGAGCCGTTTTTTCGCTTCGGTGTGGGACCAGGCTCAGCCCAAAGAGGAGGGCGGCTGGGAATACCGACTGTCTCCGGAATGGTTTGCCGCCTACCTTACGGCCCACTTTGCCAAACACGTTGCCGGTGGCGGTTCCGGGGCACGGTCGGTGCTGGATCTCTGGCTGTACCAAAAACAGACGCCTCTGGAAGAAAAAAAGCTGCTTGTCCTGCTGGATAAGCTGAACCTCTCCCAATTCTACCGCCGGATGATTCAACTGGGCGAGTGCTGGATGGAGGGAAGTCCCTGTCCGGAGGAACTGAAGCAGGTGCAGGACTATATCCTTCAAAGCGGGGTGTACGGCACCCAGGAACAACGGGTGCTGAACCAGTCCGCCGAGGCGGAGTCCAAGGGGAAGCACCTGCTGCGGCGGTTCTGCCCGCCGCTGAAGGATATGCGCTACCATTTTCCGGTGCTGCAACGGCTGCCGGTACTGCTGCCCTTTTGCTGGATGGGCCGGTGGCTCCGGGTGCTGAAAAAGGGTACCGGGAAATTCCGGCATGAAATGGAAGTGCTGAAAACCCTTTCCCCGGAGGAAATGGAAAAAAACCGCCAACTGATGGCACAGCTTGGCCTGTCCCATTTCCATGTCTGAGAGGGGGAAGGAAACGTTTTATGAAACTGATTCAAACCAGCCCCAATTTGGAAGATTATCTGGCCTGCACCCCCTTGGTGGATTATGACCACCCCCAGGTGGCGGCTCTGGCAAAACAGTTGGGAGAAGGGGAAACCGATCCCGCTGTGATCGCCCGGAAGTGCTACAACTTCGTCCGGGACGAAATCGGCCATTCCTGGGACGTGAAGGGCCATGCCGTCCCCGCTTCCGCTTCCGAAACCCTGTTGGCCGGGGAGGGAATCTGCTTTGCCAAGTCCATGCTGCTGGCGGCGCTGCTTCGTTGCCACGGCATACCTACCGGTCTCTGTTACCAACGGCTACGGCTCGGGGCGGTGCCGGGAAAGTACTGCATTCACGCCTTACACGGGGTGTACCTGACCCCGCCAGGGGATTGGCTCCGCCAGGACGCCCGGGGGAAACGACCCGGTCGGAAAGCGGAGTTTTCCAACGTCAAGGAAATTCTCCCCTGCCGCCCGGACCCGGAAAAAGAGGAGGTGGATTACCCCTTCCTGCTCCCGAACCCTCACCCGGAGGTGGTGGACTGTCTGCGCCGGAATACCGACGCCATGGAGATGTATCTGAACGATTTGCCGGAGGAGTTGTCTTTTGCCCCTTTCCGGGAAGGAACCGATGCCTTTGCGTTCGGCAAAAATGATGCTCCTTTTGATTTTTGACATAATTTTTCCTAGTTTGTCTTGCAATTTTCCTCTTTTTTTAGTACAATATACAAAGATAGGGTGCAAACCCAGGATGTTGACGGCCAGGAAATGGCGGAAAAGAGGAAGCATTATGATAAAAATTATGCCTTCCATCCTGTCGGCGGACTTTTGCCGGTTGGGGGAAGAGATCAAACGAGTGGAAAACGCAGGGGCTTTGCACTTTGACGTAATGGACGGCCATTTTGTCCCCAATATCAGCTTCGGCTTTCCGGTGCTGAAGGCCACCCGCAAAGCCACCGACGCTTTTTTAGATGTCCATCTGATGATCTCCCACCCCCTGGATTATGCCAAACGGTTTGTAGATGCTGGAGCGGATCAGATCACCTTCCACCTGGAAAGCGAAAGCAACGCAGGGGCCACTGTGGCCCAGATCAAAGGCATGGGGTGCCGGGCGGGGATCGCCATTAAGCCCTCCACTCCTGCGGCGGCGGTGATGCCCTTTGTCCAGGATTTGGATCAGATTCTGGTCATGACCGTGGAGCCTGGCTTTGGCGGCCAGACTTTTATGAGCAGCATGATGGATAAGATTCGCTTGCTGCGGAGTTTGGCGGATCAAATCAACCCGGATCTGGATATTCAGGTGGACGGCGGCATCAATTACGTCACTGCCCGGGTGGCTATCGACGCCGGCGCCAATGTGCTGGTGGCTGGTTCCTTTATCTTTAACCAGGAAAATCCGGCGGAGGTCATTGACCGCTTGCTGCTGCTGGATCAGGAATATCAATGACAGAAATTTAAGAGGGTGATCTTGGCCGTCACCCTCCCACTGCGCTTAAAGCGAAATAACTCGATTGAAATTCGGGGCAAAGCCGTGAGTTTATCCCAGCTCTGCCATCGCCGCCACCGCATCCTGTTCCAGCAAAACCTTGCCGTGCTCCTGAATCCAGGCGCTGGCAATGCTGCCTTTTCCCCGCAGCCTGCCGTATTCCCGCACAATCCGAAGCAGCCGCTGCTCCAACCGGCAGTAGCTCCAGACAATCAGTTGGTACTCCTCTTGGGTGCGGAAAAGCTTGCTTTGCAGGATAAGGTGGGAAGTCTGCTTTTGCAGCCGCAGGCAAGCGCCGCAAAGGGCTTCCAGGCTGGGAAAGGAAAAGATCAGGGGGACGCTCAGTCCGCTGCTGCGGATGGGTTTGGCGGCGTTTTTCATAAAGTTTACATATAAGATCAGCCCGCCTTCGCCGAGAGGGTAGGCTTCTACAAACAGCCTGCTGTTCTCCAGATCCAGGTCGGTTTTCCCTTTGACCCGTCCCAGTACAGCTACCAGCAGCTTTTTGGTTGCGGTGTCGTTGCTGTCCATGGTTTCATAGGACAAATGGTAGGCGTTCATTTCTTTATTGGTGAGCACCACCTTGATGGTGGCCTCGTCAATGGCCTCGATCTTCAAGTTCGTCTCCTCCTCTGCATTGGCTTAGGACAGTGTATTCCAACTTTTCCGGGAAGGTGCTTGTCCGGCCCTGGGGACGGGGGGAAAGGATTTCTGTTATGCCCAGTTTAACACCCCAGTATCAAAGCCGGTGCGTCCGTCTGCTGACGGCGCTGCTGCTGCTTTGCCCCATTCCCATCTGCCTTTATGGCCCGCGGGCGGCATTGCTGCTGGTTATTGGTTTGGCCTGCGCCTTTTTCTGCGATTTGATTTTCCGTCCCCTGTTTGGACTGGAGCGAAAAAAGAGGGATCTCTCCTCCTATATCACCGCTTTGCTGATCACCCTGATGCTGCCGGCGAGCATTAGCTGGTATGGGGTGATCTGCGGGGTTGTGACCGGCCTGCTCCTCGGCAAATACCTCTTCGGGGGTACCGGGCGGAACATCTTCAACCCCGCCGCCCTGGGAGTTGCCGTGGTGAGCCTGGCGTTTGGGGATACCGCCTTGTCCTACCCGGCCTTGGGGCAGGATCTGGGCCTGGAGCCGGTGCTGGACACCGCCTCCATCACCTATGCCACCTCTCCCGCTTCGGTGCTGACGGTAGGGGGAACCCCCAGCGTCAGCTACACCGACCTGCTTTTGGGCAGCTTTTCCGGCGCCATGGGGGTGACCTGCATGGCTGTACTGCTGGTAATCGGCGTGACCCTTTGTCTGCTGAAAACCATTCCCTGGCGCACCACAGTTTCCGCCGTGGCGGCGGTGGCGCTGCTGGCGGTTCTGTTTCCCCGGGTGTCGGCCGGCGTGCTGCCCTCTATCATCTACGAACTGAGCAGCGGCGTGCTGTTGTTCGGTATCCTGTTTTTGGCCTCAGATCCGGTGAGCGGCCCCAATAACGGCTGGGGTCAGGTGTTCTATGGGATCGGGGTTGCCCTGGGGGTGATGTGCTTCCGCTATGCGGGGGCGCTGGAAACCGACCTTTGCTTTGTGCTGCTTCTGGCCAGCCCCTTGTCCAAAGAATTTGACCGGCTGGGAGGACGCTTGTCCCAGAAGATTTACCAGTGGCGCAGCCGGAAAAAGGAGGCAAAATCATGCTGAAAGCCTTGTATCAACATCACCGTCAGGGATTCCAGGATTACGATAATATCTTTACCAGGAACACCGTTCTGGTCCAGGGGCTGTGCATCGCTCCGGTTGTGGTGGCGGCCACCACTTTGAAAAACGCCTGCCTGCTGGGCTTGGCCTTTGCCGTGATCACCTTTGTGTCCATGGTGCTGCTCTCCTTTTTGCCCAAGAAGATCACCCCCTTTACCATTCGTGCCATTGCCGCAGTGCTGCTGGCCTGCGGGGTATTCATACCCACTGCCCTTTGGGTACAGGATCTGTTTCCCGGAAATATCCAGCAGGTGGGTATTTTCCTGCCCTTGCTGGTGACCAATTCGGTGCTGGTAGGCAAAACCGAAGAAAGCCTGCTCCACCAGAAAAAAGGAAAGATGCTGCTCAAGCTCATCACCTATATTTTGGGGTTTGAACTGGTGATCTTATTCACCGGTTTGGTGCGGGAGCTGCTGACCTTCAACACCGTTTGGGGCAACCCGGTGACCCTGCCTTTCACCTTTTCGGTGATGGAGCTGCCTTTTGGCGGCTTTGTGCTGCTGGGCTTTTTGGCGGCGGCAGTGCGCCGGTATCGTGAGCATTTGAATAAACCCGGCAATGGGGAGGAATAACCATGGACTTGATTTTCTCCTTTCTGGGACAGATGTTTGTTTACGGCCTGGTGGCCATCTTTTTGGAAAACAGCCTGCTGAGCCGGGCCATGGGCAGTTCCACGGCGGTTTGGCTGATGCGGGACCATCGCTTGCTGCTGCCCTTTGGCGCCGTGCTTACCGTCACCATTCTTCTGTCCAGCATCGTCGCTTACTTCATTACCCCCTGGGTGAACCAAAGCATGTACAGCTATGAACTGTTCCCCTTGGCGTATAGTGTTGTCATCTGCCTGTTTTACCTCATCGCCATTCTGGCGACCATTAAGGTGAAGCAGCCCCGCAAGCAGGATTTGCGGCTTTGCATTCACCGCTCCGCCTTACACAGCGTGGTGCTGGGCAGCGTGTTGCTGTCCACCAGCTACGGTTTGGATCTGGCCGGGGTGATTGGCTTCGGTTTGGGCTCCGGCATCGGCTACACCCTGGCGGTGTGGATGCTGCGGGTAGCGGCTCCCCGGCTGCGCAGTAAAGCTATCCCGAAATCTTTCCGTGGATTTCCTGCGATGCTGATCTATATTGGTGTGCTGAGCCTTGCGGTGTACGGCATGATCGGTCATACCGTGGCACTGTAGATACTTTCGAAAATTTTCGGAAAGGACGGCAGACTGGGCGGGAACGCTCTTGCACTCTCACGAAAATCGTGTATAATAGAAACGTAAGAGTTCCGGACAACCGGAGCAAAACAATGAACAGTGAATTTGCAAAGGGGATTCGTTTCATGGCCCACAATGGCAGAAAAGTATACCGTTCCAAATCCCGCCGCCGTTCTTCTGGCGGTGCAGGAAAGAAAATAATCTTCGTCCTGTTTATTTTATGCATCATCGTCGTGGCTTATGTGGCTACCGGCTGGATTTTTAGCATCATCAATTCCTCCGGTTCGGGGGACGCCGTTTCTTCCCAAACCTCCTCCGTGCTGGAAGACGACACCGAAGCCGCTGAAGAAACTGCTGAAGCAGCCGAAGAAGAGACGAGCGATGAAACCGCTGTAACGCAAACCAGTTACACCGCTGTAACCATGCCGCAAACCGTGTTGCTGGACTCCACCCAGTGGCAGACCTTTTTGGATTCCGCCAAGGCCCAGGGATACACCGCTGTTACCGTTACCCTGAAGGACGGGCAGGGTGCGCTGTACTATAACAGTTCCGTTTCCCGTGCGGTCAGCAACGGCGCCGTGGTGTCCGGGGCGGTAGATGCCGCTCAGCTCTGTCAGGCCATTCAGGATTCCGGCCTGACTCCCATTGCCCAGATGGGCTGCTTTGTGGACCGGTACGGCTCTATAGGCAGCGATGCCACCTTTACCTCCGGCGGCACCCGCTTGTGGCAGGGAACGCCCAATGCGGAAAGCTCCTACGCTTACCTGGACCCCTATACCGACGTGGCCCGCACCTACCTGGTGCAGATCGCCCAGGAGATCGCAGCCGCCGGCTTCCAGACCATTCTGTTGGACGACGTGGTGTTCCCCACCGGGAATGTATATACCTCTACCGTCCTGAATCAGCACAACACCACCGGCGCCACCCAGACTGAGATCTTGGCCCAGTTTGTCCAGGAAGTCCAGGCTGGAATCGCTTCGGTGGGGGCTACGGCTATCCCGGTTGCCGATGCTTTGAGTTATCTGGGAATTGACGCCACAGCTTACGGCGGAACCTCTGCCGGGCTTTCCACTGATATGGCCTTGACGGTGGACTTTGCTTCTCTCACCGGCGCCAATGCTGTGGCAGGCTATGAAACTCTGGATACCACCGGGATTCTCACCCAACTGGTGAGCCAGATCCAGGCGGCGGGTGGTAATGTAACCCTGGTGATTTCCGAAGATGATTATGCGGCTCAGCAGACATTGCTTTCCAGCATGAATTTAGCAGGCATTGTGGTTTCCTAATCAGCTTTGCATTTTTGTTTACCCCAAAAGCCTCCGCTTTTCTGTGCGGCGGACTGCTTTTGTTTTCCCCCTGGCGTGCACAGGAAAAGGGCTCCTTTTTCAAGCGGCGGAGGAGGCCTTGGAATAAACGGTCGCTTGAGAATGGAGAATGACAATGACTGAAATGGAACTGTACAAGCTCTGGACCAGTCAGGATCTGGAAGATCCGGATCTGGCCAAAGAGCTGGAAGGAATCGCCGGCGATGAAGCAGCCATCAAAGACCGCTTCTATCAAACTCTGGCTTTCGGCACGGCCGGCTTGCGGGGCGTGCTGGGCGCCGGCACCAACCGAATGAACATTTATGTGGTGCGGCAGGCGACTCAGGGCTTGGCGGATTACCTCAATGCCAAGTACGATTCCCCCAAAGTCTGCATCGGCTATGACAGCCGGATTAAGAGCGACCTTTTCGCCAAAGAAACCGCCCGTGTTCTGGCTGCCAATGGCGTTACCGCCATGCTCTACGGTCAGCTTATGCCGGTGCCCTGCACCTCTTTCGGCACCCGGTACATGAAGTGCCAGGCCGGCGTCATGGTTACCGCTTCCCACAACCCCGCCAAGTACAACGGCTATAAGGTGTATGGGGACGACGGCTGCCAGATCACCGATGAAGGCGCTGCCGCCGTACTGGCCAATATCCAGAGCGTGGATATTTTCACCGGCGTCAAAACCATGGACTTTGACGAAGGCGTGGCCAAAGGTTTGATCCAGACTGTGCCCAAAGAGGTGGAGGAAGCCTTCTATCAGGCCGTTCTCAGCCAGTCCATCAATGGTGATTTGTGCAAGGACGCCGGTTTGAAGGTGGTTTATTCCCCCTTAAACGGCACTGGAAATATCCCGGTTCGCACCATTTTGAATCGCATCGGCATTGACGATGTGATTGTGGTGCCGGAGCAGGAACTGCCCGACGGCAATTTCCCCACCTGCCCCTTCCCCAACCCGGAAATTGCGGAAGCCTTGGATCTGGGCTTGAAGCTCTGCAAAGAGGTCCAGCCCGACCTGCTGCTGGCCACCGACCCCGACTGTGACCGGGTAGGCATCGCAGTGCCCGACCGTGACGGCAACTATGTGCTGGTGACCGGCAATGAAGTGGGCGCTATGCTCATGGAATACATCTGTTACGCCCGGATCGAACGGGGTACTATGCCGGAAAAACCGGTAGCCGTTTCCACCGTGGTTTCCACTGCGATTGCCGGCAAGATTGCGAAGAAGTACGGCGTAGAGTTCCGTCAGGTGCTTACCGGCTTTAAGTACATCGGCGAACAGATCTACTTCCTGGAAAAAGATGGCCATCCGGAACGGTTCATTTTCGGCTTTGAAGAGAGCTACGGCTACCTGGTGGGTACCCATGCCCGGGACAAGGACGCCGTGGTTGGCTCCATGATGATCTGTGAAATGGCCGCTTACCTGAAGAGCAAGGGCGTCACGGTGCTGGACTTTTTGGAAAGCATCTATCATGAATACGGTTACTACCACCATGTCCAGCAGTCCTTCGTCTGCGAAGGGGAAGACGGCATGAAGCGAATGAATGAGATCATGAACGACCTCCAGGCCAATCCTCCGGTTGAAATCGCTGGGTTGAAGGTAGAACAGATTGACAACTACATCACCCACGAGTCCAAGAATTTGGTCACCGGGGAAGTGTCCAGGATTGATCTGCCCAAGTCCAAGGTGCTGGCCTACCATCTGGAAGGCGGCGCCAAGGTGATTATCCGTCCTTCCGGCACTGAACCTAAGATCAAAGCATATTACACCACCATCGCTTCCAATAAGGCGGACGCAGCCGCTCAGCAGAAAGAGTTGGCCGCTGATTTTTCCAAGAAATTGGGTTTTTGATCTCTGGCAAGTGATTCTTTTGATGCAAAATCACGGCGAGTTTCTTTGGCTCGCCGTGGTTTTTTGAAGAGGGAAGTCAAACAGGACATTTTCGTTCCTGAATTAGAAAAAAGAGGGGTATCCGGATATGTTACCTAAGGAGAGAATGATTTTTTATCTAATTGTGGGCATCTGTGGGGTAGTGCTGATTATCCTTACTGTAGTGGGGTTGGTGCTGCAAAGCCAGTCTGCCGCCACGGTGTCTCTGTCATCTTCGCTGGATTCCAGTTCTGTGCTGGAATCCAGCCAGGTTTCTGAATTGGCACAGCCTGTTTCCCCTGCTTCGTCTCAGGAGCAGAGCGGGGTAGAGGGAATCACCCTTTCTGTTTACCAGCTCAGCCTGACGGTAGGGGAGACCCAAATGCCGCTGGTCACGATGACGCCGGAAGATGCGCCGGATAAAAGCGAGATCTGGGTTTCTTCCGACAGTACGGTAGCCCAGGTAGACGGCATAGGACGAATCACCGGTGTTGGGGCAGGCAGTTGTGTGGTAACGGTCACCAGCGCCGCCAATCCTGCCGTGTCCGCCAGTGTGGAAGTTGAGGTTTCCGCCGGGGTGACCACCGTGTCTTCTTCCAACACTTCAACATCGCAGTCCACTGCTTCTGCTTCCACTTCGTCAGTTACTTCGGAAACAGAATCCACTCCGGAATCCGTCCCAGAATCCAGCCAGGAGTCTGCATCGGAATCCACTTCAGAACCTTCCCAGTCGGAAGAAAGCGTCCCAGAGGAAAGCACCTCGTCTGCTCCTGAGGAAGAAACTGTTTCTCAAACTGTTTCGGAGTAGAAAAAAGTAATTTAAGGAGCTGGTGGTGTCGTGACCATGAAGCGATGGATTGCAGTTTTGCTGACGGGGCTGCTGTTGCTTTGCACAGGCTGTGCCGACCCTTCGCCGGCGGAGGAATCCCAGGCTTTTTCTCAATCCGTTTCCGAAGAAGAAAGTACCGCCGGCGATGCGTCCACCGCATCTCAATCTCAGGAGGAAGAGAACATGAAACTGCAAATTATCGCAAACGGCGTGACTTTCTACGCAGAACTGTATGACAACCCGGCAGCCGAGGCTTTTGGAAAACAGTTGCCCTTGACCTTGTCTATGAGCGAACTAAACGGCAATGAGAAATACTGCTATCTCTCTCAAAGCCTTCCCGCCGATCCCTGCCAGCCGGAGCAGATCCAGGCGGGTGATCTGATGCTCTATGGTTCCGATTGTCTGGTACTGTTTTATGAAACCTTTTCCACCTCTTACCGCTATACTCCCCTGGGCCGGGTGGAAGACTCTGCCGGTTTGGCGCAGGCTTTGGGAAGCGGCAGCGTGACGGTGCAGTTTCTCTTTGACGAATAGACTCCATGGAAAAAGAACCCTCTGAGCGCAAGCGGGAAGCGGCTTGGTTCAGAGGGCTTTTGCGTTCTGCACAAAACCTGCCTGGAAAAAGCAAGAACGTATATTCTGTTTCCCTCTGTACATTTCCGGAGAAGTTTGGTATAATACTGTCTAATGAAAAGTTTCAGCCGGGTCATTCCGGTTTTTCCATCTTTCGGGGAGGCAGAGGAAAATGGATCACTTCGAATTGGTTTCTCCATATGCCCCGACCGGCGACCAGCCCCAGGCCATCTCCGCCTTGGTGGGAGGGTACCGGGAAGGGGAAAAACAGCAGACTTTATTAGGGGTCACCGGCTCCGGCAAGACCTTCACCATGGCGAACGTGATCCAGAAGCTTAACCGCCCTACTTTGATTTTAGCCCACAATAAGACCCTGGCCGCTCAGCTTTGCAGTGAAATGAAGGAATATTTCCCCCGCAATGCAGTGGAATACTACGTCTCCTACTTTGATTATTACCAACCGGAAGCCTATATTCCCGGCACCGATACCTATATTGAAAAGGACAGCGCTATCAACGATGAAATTGATAAACTTCGCCATTCCGCCACCTCCGCTCTGGCGGAGCGAAACGATGTGATCATTGTGGCCAGCGTGTCCTGTATCTATTCCCTGGGAAATCCCATTGATTACCGCAATATGGTGATCAGTCTGCGCACCGGCATGGAAAAGGATCGGGACGAGCTGCTCCGCAAGCTGGTAGAGATTCAGTACGAGCGAAATGATGTGAACTTCGTTCGGAATAAATTTCGGGTTCGGGGAGATGTGGTGGAAATTTTCCCCGCATACAGTGGGGACAAAGCCATTCGGGTGGAGTTTTTTGGAGATGAGATTGACCGGATCAGCGAAATCAACACCTTGACCGGAGAACTGCTCAGTGACCTTTCCCATGTGGCCATCTATCCCGCCAGCCACTACATCGTCCCCCGGGATCGGTTGATGGTGGGCGTCCAGAAGCTGGAGCAGGAATTGAAGGAGCGGGTGGCCTGGTTTCAGTCCCAAGGGAAACTGCTGGAAGCCCAGCGGCTGGAGCAGCGCACCAGGTATGACCTGGAGCTGCTGGAGGAGATTGGATTCTGCAAGGGCATTGAAAACTATTCCGGAGTGTTGGCAGGGCGGCCTTTGGGCAGCAAGCCTTACACCTTGTTCGACCACTTTCCCGATGATTTTCTCTTGATTGTGGACGAGAGCCACGTCACCATTCCACAGGTTCGGGGAATGTACCACGGGGACCGGGCCAGAAAAACCACTCTGGTGGACTACGGATTCCGGCTGCCCAGCGCCTTGGATAACCGTCCTTTGAACTTTGAGGAATTTTACGAGAAGCTGGATAAAGTGCTGTATGTTTCCGCAACTCCCGGAGAGTTTGAACGAGAGCATTCCGCCCAGGTAGTGGAACAGGTGATCCGCCCCACCGGCTTGCTGGACCCCAATGTAATCGTGAAACCGGTGGAAGGGCAGATCGACGACATTGTTTTACAGATCAATCAGCGGATTCAAAAGAACCAGCGGGTACTGATTACCACCCTGACCAAAAAGATGGCGGAAGATTTGACTTCCTATTTGGAGCAGATGGACATTAAAGTGCGCTACCTTCACCACGACGTGGATACCATAGAGCGAATGGAGATTATCCGGGACCTGCGGTTGGGCGAGTTTGATGTGCTGGTGGGCATCAACCTGCTGCGGGAGGGGCTGGACATTCCGGAAGTCAGCCTGGTCTGCATTTTAGATGCGGATAAAGAGGGCTTTCTGCGCAGTGAAACCAGCCTGATCCAGACCATCGGACGGGCAGCCCGGAACGCCGAAGGGGAAGTGATCCTCTACGCCGACAGCGTGACCCCTTCTATGGAAAACGCCATTCGGGAAACCCAGCGCCGCCGGGAAATCCAGATGAAATACAATGAAGAACACGGCATTGTTCCCAGAACCATTCACAAAGAGGTGCGGGACGTGATCGAAATATCCAAGAAGGAGCCTTCTGCTTCCGGCAAACGTAAAAAGAAGATGACCCCGGAGGAAATCAAGGCTGAGGTGAAGCGGCTCACTGAGGAGATGAAAAACGCCGCCCGTATGCTGGAATTTGAGTATGCGGCACAGATTCGGGATAAAATTGCTGAGATCACCGGCAAACGTCCCAGCTAAAGGGAGGAACGCACCCTATGGGTATGGATTCAATCGTCATCAAAGGAGCCAAGGAACATAATTTGAAAAACGTGGATTTGACCATTCCGCGTGACAAGTTTATTGTCTTTACAGGCCTGTCCGGCTCCGGGAAGTCCAGTTTGGCTTTCGACACCATCTACGCCGACGGCCAGCGCCGGTATATGGAGAGCGTTTCTTCCTATGCCCGGCAGTTTTTGGGGCAGATGGAGAAGCCGAATGTGGAGTCCATCGAAGGGCTCAGCCCGGCCATCTCCATCGACCAGAAAACCACTTCCAAAAACCCCCGTTCCACGGTAGGCACGGTAACAGAGATCTACGACTACCTCCGTCTGCTTTACGCACGGGTGGGAATCCCTCACTGCCCGGTGTGCGGCCGGGAAATCAGCCGCCAGACCATCGACCAGATTGTAGATCAGCTAATGGCCCTGCCGGAAAAGACGAAACTGCAAATAATGGCTCCCATGGTTCGGGGCCGGAAGGGGACGCAGGAGAAGGTATTGGAATCTGCCCGGCGCAACGGCTATGTCCGGGTGCGGATTGATGGCTCCATCTACGATTTGGAGGAAGGATTCCTTCCGGAAAAGAATAAAAAACACAACGTGGAAATCGTGGTGGACCGAATTGTCATCAAACCGGAAATCCAGTCCCGGCTGTACGACAGTCTGGAAACCTCCACCAACCTTGCCGGCGGAGTGGTGTTGGTGGAAATCATAGGGCAAGGGGAACAGCTTTACAGTTTGAATTATGCCTGTCCGGAACACAACACCTCCATTCCCAAGCCGGAACCCAATCTGTTTTCCTTTAACAATCCGGCGGGAGCCTGCCCCACCTGTACCGGCCTGGGTACCTTTATGAAAGTAGACCCGGATCTGGTGGTGCCGGACCCTTCTCTGTCCATTCGGGAAAACGCCGTCAAGGCCAGCGGCTGGTATTTCGGCTTCGGCATGGCGCAGATGTATTATGAGGGGTTGGCTCAGCACTATGGTTTTTCCCTGGACACACCTTTTGAAGAACTGCCGGAATCGGTGCGGCAGGTGATCCTGTATGGTTCCGGGGAGGAGGCCATCTCCTTTACCAAAAGCAACGATTTCGGCTCCGGCACCTATTTGCAGGTGTTTGAAGGGGTGATCCCCAACCTGGAACGGCGGTTCCGGGAAACCCAGTCCAACTGGATTCGGGAAGAAATCTCCCTCTGCATGAGTTCGGTGAAGTGCCCGGACTGCCACGGCCGCCGCCTCCGTCCGGAGATTTTGGCCATTACCGTCGGCGGAAAGAACATTATGGAGCTGTGCGATTTGAGCGTAACTCAGGCGTTGGATTTTCTGGCGAATCTGGAGTTGGACGAACAGCAGAAAATCATCGCCCACCAGGTGCTCAAAGAGATCAACAGCCGCCTGAGCTTTTTGAAAAACGTGGGGCTGGAATATCTGACCCTTTCCCGCAGTGCCGGCACCCTTTCCGGCGGGGAAAGCCAGCGAATCCGCCTGGCGACCCAAATCGGTTCCTCCCTGACCGGCGTGCTTTATATTTTGGACGAACCCAGCATCGGCCTGCACCAGCGGGACAACGATAAACTGCTGGATACCTTAAAGCGCCTGCGGGATATGGGCAATACTCTGATTGTGGTAGAGCACGATGAGGATACCATGCGGGCGGCGGATCATATTGTAGACGTCGGCCCCGGCGCCGGTTCTCACGGCGGAGAGATTGTGGCACAGGGCAGTGTGGAGGATATTGTTGCCTGTCCCCGTTCCATCACCGGACAGTATCTTTCCGGGAAAAAGAAGATCCCGGTGCCTCAAACACGCCGCAAGCCGAAGAAAGGGGCATTGAAGATTGTCGGGGCGGCGGAACACAACCTGAAAAATCTCAACGTTTCCATTCCTCTGGGTACTCTGACGGTGGTCACCGGGGTGTCCGGTTCCGGCAAGTCCAGTTTGGTAAACGAAGTCATTTATAAAAACATCGCCCGGCAGTTCTACAAAGCCAAGGATAAACCCGGCAAGGTGAAAAAGATTCAGGGTTTGGAGCTGATTGATAAAATCATCAACATCGACCAGTCTCCCATTGGCCGGACCCCCCGCTCCAACCCCGCTACCTATACCGGAGTGTTCACCGATATCCGCAGCCTGTTCGCCATGACCAACTTTGCCAAAATGCGCGGTTACGGGCCGGGACGGTTTTCCTTTAACGTCAAAGGCGGGCGGTGCGAAGCCTGCCAGGGAGACGGCATCATTAAAATCGAAATGCATTTCCTGCCGGATATTTATGTTCCCTGTAAGGTTTGCGGGGGAAAACGATACAACCGGGAAACGTTGGAGGTGCTGTACAAAGGCAGATCCATTGCCGATGTGCTGGACATGACCATTGAAGAAGCCTGCAAATTCTTTGAGACGGTGCCTAAAATCCAGCGAAAGCTTCAAACCATCTGTGACGTGGGGCTGGGATATGTAAAGATGGGCCAGGCTGCCACCACCCTTTCCGGCGGCGAAGCCCAGCGGGTGAAGCTGGCTGCCGAGCTGAGCCGGGTCAGCACCGGAAAGACCTTGTATATCCTGGACGAACCCACTACCGGCCTGCATATCGCCGATGTGCATAAACTCATCGAGATGCTTCAGCGGCTGGTGGACGCTGGGAATACGGTGCTGATCATTGAACATAATTTAGATGTGATTAAGGTAGCGGATCATATCATCGACCTGGGCCCGGAAGGGGGAGACCGGGGCGGTACTTTGGTCGCTGCGGGTACCCCGGAAGAGGTGGCTCTCTGCCCGGAATCCTACACCGGAAACTATCTGAAAAAATATCTTGGCATGGCGACCTAATTGGAAACAGCCATAGAAAAACTCCCGCCGACTGTAAGCGGGAGTTGCTTTTTAGTACCCTCGAATGTGAAAGCCCCGTTCCTCCTCTTGGAGCGGCAGGGGCTTGGCTTCCATGCGATGAATGCAGATGTACCGGTCCTGGTGGAGAAGCTGCACCAGCTTGTCGATGTCTTCTTCCCAGCCCTGGACTTCCATTTCCACCGAACCATCGTAACAATTTTTTACCCAGCCGGTGAGCCCCAACCCTTGGGCGCCGTATTTGGCATGGTAGCGAAATCCCACGCCCTGTACATCTCCGTAAAAGAAAAGGTGTTTGCGCTGCTTTTTGCGATCCATAGCCCAGCCTTCTTTCTTGTTTCGGGGAAAAGAAATTGCCTTTTCACCTTTGCTTTCGTATAATATCAGTATAACATATTTTCATTTTCAGGAAAAGGGGAGTTTTCTGTTATGATTTTGAAACCGCTTGACCGGCCTCAATGGCAGCAACTGTATCAAACTGCTATGGTGCGGGATTTTCCTGCCAGCGAACTGAAATCGGTTTCCATGCTGGAACGGTTGGAGGACAAAGGCTGGTATACCTTTCTGGGTTTTTATGCCGAAGAAGAGCCGGAGCGCCTTTGTGCCTACGCCCTTTTGGTTCAAACCAATCCGGGAGCCGTGCTGCTGGATTATTTTGCAGTGGAGCCTTCCTTGCGGGGAGGCGGGATCGGCGGGAAAATCCTGGATTTGTTAAAGCAGTGGGCGGGTCAAAAAGCGCCTTTGTTTTTGGCAGAAGTTGAGGACCCGGATTTTGCCCAAAGCCCGGAAGACCGTTCTATCCGCAACCGCCGCATTGGGTTTTACCGACGAAACGGTTTTGTTTTGACCGGCGTCTGCGCCCAGGTGCTGCAAGACCATTACCGCATTATTGCCGCAGGAAAAAACCATGGGGAAACGGCGTATCGGGAAATGGCCAGGCTGTATTTTGATATGGCTGGGGAAGATTTTTTTCGACGGCATATTACTCTTTTTTCTCCTGTTTCCCAGAAATCTTTGAAAAGCGGTAAGAATTGATTGAAAAAATTGAATATTTGTGCTATAATTTCTACTATGCTTTGAAATCCAATGGAAAAAGAAAGCGGCGTTTCGCCCAAAGGAAAAGGAAGCAAGTATGAAAATTTTATTAGTATCCGATCAATATTATGCCGCAAACAATGGAATGACCATCTCGGCCCGGCGGTTTGCCGGAGTGCTGCGGCAGCATGGGCATGAGGTGCGGATTATGAGCTACGGCACTCCCGATATGGTGGAAGATGCCAATTCTGCCTATTTGTTGGATAAATACTATGTACCGATTTTTAACCGCTTAGTTACTTCACAGGGAATGGTGTTTGCCAAGCGGACCCGGAACGTCGTGGAGGCGGCGGTGGATTGGGCGGACTTGATCCATATTCTTTCCCCGTTCTTTTTGTCCCATAAGACCATTCGCATCGCCCAAAAAAAGGATAAGCCCTTTACTGCGGCGTTTCATGTGCAGCCTCAAAACATCACCTCTTCCGTTTATCTGGGGAAGGTGGATTGGATCAATGATCTGCTGTATCATTTCTTTCACCGGTATATTTACCGATACTGCACCCATATTCATTGTCCCAGCCGGTTTATTGCCCGGCAGTTGGTGCGTACCGGTTATACCGAGCAGTTGCACGTCATCTCCAACGGCATTGACCCCGACTTTCACTATTTTAAGCGCCACAAGCCCAGGGAACTGCGGGATAAGTTTGTGATTCTGCAAACCGGCCGGCTGAGCATTGAAAAGCGCCCGGAGGTGTTGATCCGGGCGGTGGCCATGAGCCGCCATGCCGACCAGATCCAGTTGGTGCTGGCGGGGAAGGGGCCCCGGAAAAAGAAACTGCAAAAATTGGCGGATAAACTGCTGAAAAACCCGGTTATTATCCAATTTTATCCCAAGCCGGACTTGATCCAACTGCTGGGATACTGTGATCTGTATGTCCATGCGGCAGATGTTGAGATTGAAGCCATGTCCTGTATGGAAGCGTTCGCCAGCGGCCTGGTGCCGGTGATTGCCAACAGCTCAAATTCCGCCACGCCGCAGTTTGCGTTGGACGAACGCAGTTTGTTTGAAGCAGGCAACAGCAAGGATTTGGCGGAAAAAATTGACTGGTGGCTGGAACACCCCCAAGAACGGGAACAGATGGGGATTCGTTATGCCGAACTGGGCAAGAAATATGCTTTGGAAGACTGTGTCCGGCAGGCAGAAGCAATGTTTGAACAGGCGGTGAAAGAAAACCATGGAGCGTGAGCAGCTTTCCCGGGAATCGGTCAACGCCGAAATGGGGACCGAAGCGGTAGAGATGTGGCGTCCGCTGGAATTTAACACGGAGCTTGGTTACGACTACCTGCAATCCGGTTTCTGGAAGACCTTTTTCCACTATCTGGTCTTGTATCCGGTGCTGGGTATCCTCCGTGTTTTGGATACGGTGGTTTTTGGACTTCATATCCACGGCGTCCAAAATTATAAGGGATTGAAGCATACCGGTGTGGTGGGGGTGTGCAACCATGTCCATTACATGGACTGCACCATGATCGCTTTGGCGCTGTTTCGCAAGCGAATGTACTTTATGACCTTGGAGGAAAACTTCCGTATTCCGGTGGTAAAACAGTTGATCCGCATTTTAGGGGCGGTGCCTCAATCCAACCACCCACACCGGACCAAAGAGCTGTTCTCCCAGTTGGAGACCGCATTGAAACAGGGCGCCGCCGTGCAGATTTATCCCGAACGGGTGCTGCGTCCATACTACAATTTAGGCACTCGAAAGATGCAGCGGGGGGCGTTTAAGATGGCGGTGGAAGCCAATGTGCCGGTGCTGCCGATGGTGGTGACCTATCGGGAGCCAAAAGGGCTGTACCGCCTGTTTAAGAAAAAGCCCTGTATGGATTTAACGCTTCTGCCTGCTGTTTACCCGCCTGAAGCGGAAACCACCCAGGAATCTGCCCGGCTGTTGCAGTGTCAGGTGGAAAAAGCGATGAATGAAGAGATTCAAAAGCATCTATACTCCTTTGAAAAGCAAAAGAAGGGTGAATTTGTTTGAAAACGATTGTAAAACGATGCACTGCATTTCTCTGTGGATTGGTTCTGCTCCTTTCCTGCGCTGTAGTGACGGCGTCTGCGCAAACCACAACAGAAGCGGCTTTGGAACAGTTGATCCAAGAATATAACGGAACCTATTGGACCACCGACGGCAACCCCAGCGACAGCAGCGGAAGCACTTCCCAAAACTACTATGGGATTCAGTGCAAAGGCTTTGCCAATTATATTTTCTACCGTTTGTTTGGGGTGACCTTCATCGGCCGGTACGATGATGAGTATTACTATCTGCCGAATCCTTCCGGCGCCGTGGAGGTGGCGCGGGAGTGGGACTTCGCTTCCGACGACACCCAGCTGATGCAGCAGATTTTTGCCGAGGCCCGTCCGGGAGACTTCATTCAAGGGCGCAGCCGCACCCGCAGCAGCGGCCATACCATGATCTATGTTTCCCAGGACGAAACGGGGATTACCGTGTTTGACTGCAACTGGGACAACAGCTGCGGAGTGCAGGTACGCACCATGACCTGGGAAAAACTGGCCTCTTATTTCCGGGGACTTTCGCTGTACACGGCGGAGAATTACCCGCAAGATCAAATAGACACCGAGGCTCCGGTAATTCTCCTGGCCCAGGCGGAAGCGCAGCAGGACGGCTATACCGTAACCTGCACCATTACCGATGACGTGGGGGTTACGCAGGTTTATTTCCCCTCCTGGCACTCCAGTCAAGACCCGGGGGAATCGGCGGTGTGGTATCCGGTGGAGTCGGACGGAGACGTATATACCCTGTTTATCCCGTATCAGACAGATGAAACAGGGCAGCCCCTTTACGGCACCTATTACACGCACATCTACGCCTACGACGCCGCCGGAAATGTGACGGCGGTGGAGGTGTCGGTGGAGAGGACGCAAAGTGAAACGGACAGTGATGCCTCCAATGACTTCGGCTCCAATTCGCAGTCTTTTGACATCAACCTGGACGGGGCAGTGAATGTGCTGGACGCAATGACTCTGGCACAGTACATCGCAGGCCAAAACGCCGTTTTCCAGGCCGGCTGGGATTTTAACGGTGACGGCGAGGTTGATGTTATGGACGTCATAATACTTTGCCAGGAGATTTCCGATTCTGTCGTTTGATTGCTTCCCTTTCCCGCTGACTGCGGGGAAGGGAACCTCTGTTTTTGGAAGGAAACCGGGAAAAGAATTTGCCCTGCGGGAAGTAATGTGCTATAATTACAGTATTCTGGGTCATTTTGTCAAAGGGAGGGAGCAATGTGCGGATTATGGGGATCGACCCCGGCTATGCTATTGTGGGAGTTGGAATCGTGGACTATCATCGAAACCGCTTTTCCACCTTGGAGTATGGCGCAATCACCACCACCCCGGATCAGCTTTTCCCCAAGCGATTGCAAACCATTTATGAGGATTACACCGCTCTGTTGGACCGGTTTCATCCGGAAGCGGTTTCCATTGAAAAGCTGTACTTCGGCAATAATGTCACCACCGGCATCGACGTGGCCCAGGCCAGAGGATTGATCCTGTTGGGAGCTGCCCAACGGAACGTCCCGATTTTTGAATATTCCCCGGTGCAGATAAAACAGGCCGTGGTGGGGTACGGCAATGCGGAAAAGCATCAGGTAATTTATATGACCACGAAGCTGCTGAATTTGAAGCAGGCTCCCAAACCGGACGATGTAGCAGATGCCTTGGCGGTGGCCATTACCCACGCCCATTGCAGCGGTATTGTTCATTAAATAGTCTTATTTTGTTGGCAGAAAGGACATTGGCATGATTTATTCTTTAAGCGGTACGATTCGCACCAAACAGCCGAATTTCGTGGTGCTGGAGGTATCCGGAGTGGGATTTGGGGTGAAAACCACCCTGAACACCACCTCCAAACTGGGCCGGGAAGGGGAGCAGGGGTTCCTTTACACTCACCTCAACGTCCGGGAAGACGCTTTGGAACTCTACGGTTTTGCCCAGCAAAGCGAACTAGAGTGCTTCTTGATGCTGATTTCCATTAGCGGGGTGGGCCCCAAAGCGGCCCTGACCATTTTAAGCGACCGCACCCCGGAAGAATTTGCCCTGTTGGTGGCTTCGGAAGACGTAAAGTCGTTGAGCAAAAGCAGCGGCATCGGCCCGAAAACGGCCCAGCGGATTGTGTTGGAATTGAAGGATAAGATCGGCGCTGCCCAAGCCGCCGCTCAGGTGCAGGAGGGCGGGGAGGCCCTTCCCCTTCAAAGCGGGAGCAAAAATGCGGCGGAAGCGGTCAGCGCTTTGGTGGTTCTGGGCTTTTCCCAGTCCGAAGCTGCCGGGGTTATCCGCAAGCTGGACGCCGGTTTGCCGGTGGAAGAGATGATCCGCCTTGGATTAAAGCAGCTTTCCAAGCTGTAAGGGAAGGAGCAAACTATGTTCGATTCCAGTACGCAATGGGACGAGGAGCAGGCCAGAATGGTAGACCCGGTCTACGATGAGCTGGCAGACAGCGATGTGGAGTATTCCCTGCGCCCCCGTACCCTTTCGGAATACATCGGCCAGGACAAAGCCAAGGAAAACCTGCGGGTCTTTATCCAAGCTGCCAAAGAACGGGGGGAAGCACTGGATCATGTGCTGCTTCACGGCCCTCCGGGATTGGGAAAAACCACCTTGTCCGGCATTATTGCCAATGAAATGGGGGGCAGCCTGAGGATTACAAGCGGTCCAGCCATTGAAAAGCCGGGAGATCTGGCGGCTCTGCTTACCAATCTGGATGACGGTGATGTGCTGTTCATTGACGAGATTCACCGCCTTCCTCGGACGGTGGAAGAGGTGCTGTATCCCGCCATGGAGGACTTTGCCATCGACATCATCATCGGCAAAGGCCCTTCTGCCCGCTCCATCCGCATGGACTTAAAACACTTTACCCTGGTGGGCGCCACCACGCGGGCGGGACAGCTTTCCGCCCCTCTCCGGGACCGGTTCGGAGTGGTGCTCCGGTTGGAACTGTACACCCCGGAGCAGCTCTGCGAGATTGTGCTCCGCAGCGCTCAGATTTTGAATATCTCCTGTACGAAAGAAGGGGCTTTGGCTCTGGCGAAGCGCAGCCGGGGCACCCCTCGGATCGCCAACCGTCTGCTGAAACGGGTGCGGGACTTTGCCCAGGTGCTGGGAGACGGCACCCTGACTCCGAACTTGGTGGACATCGCCTTAAACCGGCTGGAAATCGATCAACTTGGACTGGACAGCCTGGACCGGCGGATGCTCACCACGATTATTCAGTTTTATGGGGGCGGCCCGGTGGGACTGGATACCCTGGCTTCTGCCATGGGGGAGGAAGCGGTAACGTTGGAAGATGTCTGCGAGCCTTATTTGATGCAGCTTGGCTTCTTAAACCGCACTCCTAGGGGCCGCTGTGCCACCAAGGCTGCCTATGAACACCTGCATTTGCGTCAGCCGGGTCAGCAGACCTTTTGAGGTTTTTGAGAAGAATAGGAACAATAGACAGAAAGGATTGCTGTTGTATGCGCACTTCATCTCAATGGCAGGATTACCGCCTGCTGGACTGTTCCGGCGGGGAACGGCTGGAAACCTGGGGAAAAACGGTGCTGGTTCGCCCGGACCCTCAGATTCTTTGGGACACCCCCAGGCAGCATTCCGGCTGGAGACGCCCCGATGCCCACTACCACCGCAGTCAGAAAGGCGGGGGAAGCTGGGAATATTTTTCCGATCTTCCCCAAAGCTGGAATATCCGTTACGGCAGCCTGACCTTTCGCATCCAGCCTACCGGCTTTAAGCACACCGGTCTGTTCCCGGAACAGGCGGTGAATTGGGATTGGATGGCCCAGCGCATTGCAGCGGCCAACCGCCCGGTAAAGGTGTTGAATCTCTTCGCCTATACCGGCGGCGCAACCTTGGCCTGCGCCGCTGCCGGAGCGGCGGTGACCCATGTGGACGCCAGTAAGGGCATGGTCCATTGGGCCAGGGAAAACGCCAAGCTCTCCGGCCTGGAAGATAAGCCTGTCCGCTGGCTGGTGGATGACTGTGAAAAGTTTGTGGAGCGGGAGATCCGCCGGGGCAATCAATACGACGGCATTGTGATGGATCCGCCCAGCTATGGCCGGGGGCCCGGCGGGGAAATTTGGAAGCTGGAAGAAAAGATCTATCATTTGGTGGAGCGCTGCTCCCTGCTTTTGAAGGAAAACGCTTTGTTTTTCCTGCTCAATTCTTATACCACCGGCCTGTCGCCCTCAGTAATGGCCTATCTGTTAGGCTGTGTGGTGCAGCCTAAGCTGGGCGGCGGCGTTTCCGCCGACGAGATCGGCCTGCCGGTGGAGCAGAGCGGTTTGGTGCTGCCCTGCGGCTCCACCGCCATTTGGCAGAAAGACTAATAATATCCTATTTGGAAACAGAGGTTTTGTTTTGAATCATTTGATTTCTCTTTCCGATGTGATTTTTGACTACCCCCGGGAAGAAGCCGCTCCTTTGCGGGTGCTCAACCACCTGGATCTAACGGTGGAACAGGGGGAATTTTTAGCGATCCTGGGGCAGAACGGCTCCGGGAAATCTACCTTGGCCAAACTCCTCAACGCCATTCTGGTCCCCACCGGGGGAAACTGCACCGTTTGCGGATTTGATACGGCACAGGAAGAAAACCTGTATGAGATCCGCAGCCGGGTTGGAATGGTGTTCCAAAATCCGGACAATCAGTTGGTAGCGAATGTAGTGGAGGAGGATGTGGCCTTCGCTTTGGAAAACATGGGGGTGGAGCCAGGAGAAATCCGCCGCCGGGTGGACCAGGCGCTTAAGCAGGTGGAGATGTACGATTTCCGTATGCACGCCCCGCACCAGTTGTCCGGCGGTCAGAAGCAGCGGATTGCCATCGCCGGGGTGCTGGCTATGGAGCCGGAGTGCATTGTGCTGGACGAGCCAACTGCCATGCTGGACCCCAGAGGACGGCGGGAAGTGCTGAATACCGTCCGTCAGCTTAATCAAACCAAAGGCACCACCGTGGTACTGATTACCCACTATATGGACGAAGCCTGTCAGGCGGACCGGGTGGTGGTGATGGATCAGGGACAGGTTGCCCTCAATGGAACGCCAAAAGAGGTGTTCAGCCAGGTCAATGTCATTCGAAATCTGGGGTTGGACCTTCCTCAGGTCACCGAACTTTGCTGGCGGCTGCGCCAGGCAGGCGTGCCTCTGCCGGAAGGAATTTTAACCGAGCCGGAGTGTCTGGACGCTCTCTGCCGGCTGTTGGGAGGTGGGGTGAAATGATTGAGTTGAAAGACGTCAGCTATGTGTATTCCCCCAAAACTCCCTTTGAAAAAACGGCGCTGGATCACATTAACCTGACCATTGGGGAAGGGGAGTTTATCGGCATTATCGGCCACACCGGTTCCGGTAAATCCACCTTGATCCAGCATCTCAACGGCCTGCTGCGCCCCACCCAGGGACAGGTGCTGTTGGATGGGACGGACATTTGGGCGGATAAGAAAAATCTCCGTCCGGTGCGGTTTCAGGTGGGGTTGGTGTTCCAGTACCCGGAATATCAGCTTTTTGAAGAGACTGTGGGAAAGGACATCGCCTTCGGTCCCACCAATATGGGCCTTTCGGAAGAGGAAATCAAGCGCCGGGTGGAGCGTGCCATGGAAATGGTGGAACTGCCTGCTTCCTATCTGGAACATAGTCCCTTTGACCTGTCCGGCGGACAGAAACGCCGGGTAGCCATTGCCGGGGTCATTGCCATGGAGCCAAAAGTGCTGATCTTGGACGAGCCTACCGCCGGACTGGACCCCAGGGGGCGGGACCTGATCCTGCAAATGATCGCCCACTACCGCAAAGCCACCGGCTCCACGGTGCTGCTGGTAAGCCACAGCATGGAAGACGTGGCCCGATACTGCGAAAAGGTGCTGGTAATGAACCAATCCAGAATCTTTGCCTTCGATACGGTGGAACAGGTATTTTCCCGCTGGCAGGAACTGGAGGAAATGGGGCTGGACGTGCCCCAGATCACCCTGCTGTTCCAGCATTTGGAGCAAAAGGGATTCCACATCAGCAACCACAAGATCTACACCGTGCCTTACGGCGCCCAAAAGCTGTTGGAATACCTCCACCGGCCTGCCGGAAAGGGGGAACCCCATGCTCAATAACTTTACCTTCGGCCAATTCTTTCCCGGTCAGTCGGTGATCCACCGGCTGGACCCCAGATGTAAACTGGTCTGTACGGTGCTTTATCTGGTGCTGCTGTTTGTGGTGAACACTTGGGTGGGTTTTTTGGTCAGCGCCGTCTATATGGGGGTGGTCATCGCCATTTCCAAGATCCCGGTGAGCAATGTGCTGCGTGGGGTCAAGCCCATTCTACCCATCATGGCGGTGACTGCGGTTCTGAACCTGTTTTTTATTGACGGCAACCGCGTTCTGGATTGGGGGATTGTTCACATCTCCTGGGAAGGAATCTATTTTGCCATTAAAATGATCGTTCGACTGACCATTCTCATTGTGGGCACCTCTATGCTTACCTACACCACTTCTCCTATCGCCCTCACCGATGGCATGGAGAAGGGGCTGCGTCCTTTGCAAAAGATTCACCTTCCGGTGCATGAAGTAACCATGATGATGTCCATTGCCCTGCGCTTTATCCCCACTTTGGTTGAGGAGACCGACAAAATCATGTCTGCCCAAAAAGCACGGGGAGCGGATTTTGAATCCGGCGGATTGATTCATCGAGCCAAGGCGTTGGTTCCGATCCTCATTCCGTTGTTTATCTCTGCATTTCGCCGGGCAGAAGAGCTGGCCATGGCCATGGAATGCCGTTGTTACCGGGGCGGGGAAGGGCGCACCCGGCTTCGGCAGCTTCGCTATC
Organism: uncultured Oscillospiraceae bacterium; assembly: GCA_964635385.1. Classification (GTDB taxonomy): domain Bacteria; phylum Bacillota; class Clostridia; order Oscillospirales; family Ruminococcaceae; genus Egerieicola. The sequence goes on along the minus strand of CAZWNI010000001.1, from coordinate 6,065 downwards.
ACTGGCAGGACGGTATCGCCTATCTTTCCATGGTGCTGCTGTTCGCCCTTTGTATCGTCTTGAATTTTCTACTGCCCAATATCTAATGTGATGTCCGATAAGGAGAAAACCATGCGAAAACTCCTGGTGGAGCTTGCTTACAATGGCGCCGCATTCCACGGCTGGCAGGTACAAAAAAACGCCGTTTCAGTGGCTCAGACTGTGCAGGATGGGCTGGAAGCAGTGTTGAAGCAGCGGGTCCCGGTGACCGGCTGTTCCCGTACCGACGCCGGGGTCCACGCCAATCAATTTTACTTCCACACGATTACCCAGGCATCGATTCCCTGTGAAAAACTGGTCTATGCCTTAAACGCCGTCCTGCCGGATACCATTGCGGTGAAAAGCTGCCGGGAAGTGGGGGAGTCCTTTCATGCCCGGTACTCGGTGCAGTGGAAACGGTATCTTTACCGCATTCACAACCACCCGGTGAAGGACCCCTTTGCCCAGGGGCTGTGTCTGCGGTATCCCCGGCGGCTGGATGAGAAGCTGCTGCACCGAGCCGCCCAGGACTTTGTGGGTACCCACGATTTTTCTGCCTTCTGTGCTGCCGGGGGCAAGGAAATGGAATCCCATGTGCGCACCATCTATTCCGCTTCGGTGATGCGGCAGAAGGATCAAGTGTACTTTGCGGTGGAAGGAAACGGGTTTTTATACCATATGGTGCGGATCATGGTAGGGACGCTGCTGGAGATCAGCGAAAAAACGATCCCACCCCACGCCATTCCGGAAATCTTAGCCGGTTTGGATCGAAATCGTGCTGGCCGCACCGCACCGGCTCAAGGGCTTTATTTAGATCATGTGGAATACGGAGGGGGACTGCCGGATGAAAAAAATTAAGAAAACAAAAAAGAATCTTCAGCATGCCGCTCCGGTGGCTCAGCGCCGGAAACTGAAAAAATCCGCTTCGGCGGCGCTGCAGGAACAACTGGATCTGCCGGATCAGAAGGATTCTTTGGCGGTGCTGAAGATCAAAAAAGAACTTCGCCGCCGCACGCTGATTGTCCGCTTTGCCATTGTCATTCTTGTTTTTCTGATTCTCATGGCGGCGTTTTTTCTGGTGAGTTCCATTGTACAGAACTCTTCTTCCAGCCAGCGTTCCCTGAGTTTTCCCATCAGTACCCAGGACGATGCTCCGCTGGACATTCATGTCTGCGGCAAGTGGATCGTTCTCACCGACTCCGGAGACGCCACCTTCTATTCGGGGAATGCTTCCAGCTACACCACATTGCAGCATGGCTGTTCCAATCCGATTTCCGTCAGTGCCGGGGATAAGCTCCTCACCTACGACCAGGGAGGCTATACGGTCAAGCTAGATGATTCCGGAGGAAATATCCGCACGATCACTGCGGACAACACGATCCTGTTCTGCGCTGTGGAAGACGGCGGGGCGTTTGCAGTCGCCACCACCGAAAGCCGGTACCGGGGCAGCATTTCCATCTATAACCGGAGCGGAAGCCAGATCTACAAATGGTCCTCGGCGGAAAATTATATTATGGCTGCTGCATTTGTCAACAGCGGCGAGTTGATAGTTGCCACTGTCAATGTGGAAAATGCCGATTATGTCACAAAAATCTACCGGCTGAGTACCAGTCAGGATCAGGAAGAATATCTTACCAGCCTCAGCGGGGTGCTGCCCCTTTCTTTGACCATAAAAGGGAACAATATCCAACTGGTAGCCCAGCAAGGGGTATACACCATGGATAGCAAGGGAACGTTGTTAAACACCTATTCTTTCAGCGGAGCGTTATGTGCTTTGGGGGGACTGGAGGAAGGCAATCTGCTGGTTGCCACGCAAGACGCCACCGACCCCAACGCCTCTCATCTGGCAGTGTTGGACGCTTCCGGCGCAGTAACAGCCGAAGTTGATGTAGCGCAGGCGGTGCTGGATGTATACAGCAGCGGCGATGGGTTGGTATACCTGACTTCTGACTCCATTGTGTTAACCGATCAGAGTTTGACGGTGCAGTATCAATATGAGAATAACCGCAGTTATACCCAAGCCGTGCGCCTTGGCAATGTCTGTTATGTCATCGGCGCCGATACCTTTCAGCGGCTGGCTCCAGGGGAGGAAAATGAATGAGCTGGATTTTTTCTTTGATTTTTGATGGGATCGCTCTTCTGATTTTCATTACTGTTGTCATCAGATATGCCAAAAAGGGATTTGCCGGGACCCTGGTTCATTTGGCGGGCTACTTTGTAGCCTATGCCGGGGCTTTGCTGTTGTCGAATCAGCTCTCTCCTGTTATTGCCGAATGGTTCCGGCCGTCTATCAGCCAGCAGGTGGAAAATGCTTTGGCCCAATGGCAGATAGATGGTTCCATTCAGCAGACCGGCGGATTTTTTTCCTGGCTGCAGCAGCTTACCGGTTTGGAAATCAGCGCAGATGCTACTGCCCAAACCCTTACCGATGTGATTGTTCAAACTGGACTGAAGCTGTTGATTTCTATGATCCTGTGGCTGGTGCTGTTTAGCGTGCTGATGATTCTGGTGCGCTGCATTTCAAAGAAGCTGCGGCTGGTCAATCGCATTCCGGTAATCGGTACCGCCAACAGCCTTTTGGGCGGTTTGATGGGAGCGGTCATCGGTTTTATCTGGGTCTGGCTCTATATATTGCTGATGCGGCTGGTTGTGCCTGCAGTTCTTGGAAACGATGCTCAAATCGGCTTGCAGGAAAGCGTTTTGTGTGGTAATATAATCTATTGGACACAGTGGTAACTACGCCCTTTGGAGGAAGTTTCAAATGAATATTCCCAATATACTTACAGCCGTCCGGCTGATTTTGATCCCTGTTTTTGTAATCATTATGTTTGCACCTTTGCCCCAATCCTGGCGCTGGCTGCCCTTGGCCATTATTGTGCTCAGTGGCATTACCGATGTAGCAGATGGTTACATTGCCCGTCGATTCAACCAAATTACGCAGCTTGGCAAGATCTTGGACCCTTTAGCGGACAAACTTTCCCTTTTGGCTTTGAGTATCTGCATTGCCATTCAGTTTTCTCCTTTCTGGGTGATCGCTGTTGTGGTAATCGTCAAAGAGATCCTTCAAATTATGGGCGGCGGCTATCTGATGAAAAAGAAGATAAAAATTCCCTCCTCCAGGTGGTTCGGCAAGGCCTGCACCGCTGTCACCTACTGCTGCTATATCATTCTGCTGGCGCTGCCTATTTTCAATTTGGTACCGCCGCTGTGGATGCTGTGGTCCATGGTGGTAGTGATTTTGGCATTGATGCTGTTGGCCTTCTTTTCCTATTTGCCTGTGTACCTGCGCTTGCTGCAGCAGAACAAGCCGATGGAAGGTTCTGCCCAAGAAAAACCGTGATTAAAAAAACCGCCCTCGTTTTGATGTGAGGGTGGTTTTTTCAGGCTGGAGTGGTATGTTTTTGAATAAATCTAAAACTTTTTTTCAACAATTCCTCCAGACCGTGACAGAGGGAGTGTTTTCTGTTATAATCATGCTAGTATCCGTCTGCACCCTTCAGGACCAGCAGACGGCAGCGTAAAAGGAGATCGTATATGCTTTGTTCCAGATGTAAAAAACGAGTTGCGATGATTTTCCTCTCCAAAATGGAAAACGGCAAGCCGGTGAATGAAGGGCTTTGCCTGAAGTGTGCCAAGGAGTTAAACCTCCCTCAGGTCACTGCCATGATGGAGCAGATGGGAATTTCCGATGATGATATCGACGCCATTAGCGACCAAATGACTGAATTGGCCAACGGCGATTCTTTTGAACCCGGCGGCAATCAAACCATGCCTGCCTTCTTGCAGAACATGATGAATGGCGTAGGGGAGATGATGCAGTCCATAAAGCAGCAGGGGGGAAATCTTCCTGCGAATCCGCCTGCGCCCAAAACCGGAAACACCGGCAAACGGGAACGGCGGGAGCCGCCCAAAAAGTATAAATTCTTGGACAGCTTCTGCACCAACCTGACAGAGCGAGCCAGAAAAGGCCAGTTGGACAATATTGTAGGCCGGGATCGGGAAATTTACCGGGTGGTTCAGATTCTGTCCCGCCGCAGCAAAAACAATCCCTGTCTCATTGGCGAACCCGGCGTAGGCAAAACCGCCATTGCCGAGGGCATTGCCCAGCGGGTTGCCGGGGGGAATGTGCCTTTCCGGCTTCAGGATAAGCAGCTCTACCTGCTGGACATGACCAGCCTGGTAGCCGGCACCCAGTTCCGGGGCCAGTTTGAAAGCCGGGTGAAGGGGCTGCTAGATGATATCAAAAAAGCGGGAAACGTGATCCTCTTTATTGATGAGATTCACACCATCGTAGGCACCGGAGACAGTGAAGGCAGCATGAGCGCCGCCAATATCCTCAAACCCGCACTCAGCCGGGGGGAGGTACAGGTCATCGGCGCCACGACCTTTAACGAATACCGCAAGCATATTGAAAAGGATTCCGCTTTGGAACGCCGGTTCCAGCCGGTAACGGTCAACGAGCCAACCCTCAGCGAAACAGTGCAGGTGCTCAAAGGCGTCCGCCGCTACTATGAGCAGTTCCATCGGGTCAAGGTCAGCGACTATATTGTGGACCTGGCGGTAAAGCTCAGCGAGCGGTATATCAATGACCGCTTCCTGCCGGATAAAGCCATCGACCTGTTGGACGAAGCCTGTTCCTGCCGTAGTCTCCGGGCGCCGGAGCTCACCGAATACGAAAAGCTCAACAAATCCCTTAAAGAATTGACCATGCGGGAATCGGAACTGGAAGGGGAAGAGGTGCTGGATTACGAAAAAATTGCCCAGACCAAATCCGAAATCCTCTCCTGCCGGGAAAAGCTGAAGGAATTGGAGCCTAAAGTGGCTCATATCCCGGTGGAAGTAGACGATGTGGCCCGGGTGATTGAGCTGTGGACCGGTATCCCGGCTTCTAAGATTAAGCAAAATGAATTTGAAAAGATTATTGGCCTGGAAGACCGGCTGAAAAAACGGGTGGTGGGCCAGGACGAGGCCATTCATGAGGTGGTCAATGCCATCAAGCGAAGCCGTATCCAGCTTTCTCCGGTGAAGCGCCCTGCTTCCTTTATCTTTGTGGGGCCTACCGGCGTCGGCAAAACCGAGCTGGTGAAGTCCCTGGCCAGCGAGCTGTTTGATTCGGTAGACCCGTTGATTCGGCTGGATATGACCGAATATATGGAAAAACATACCGTCAGCAAACTCATTGGTTCCCCTCCCGGGTATGTCGGATACGATGAAGCGGGCCAGCTCACCGAGAAGGTGCGCCGCAAGCCCTATTCCGTGATCCTCTTTGATGAAATCGAAAAAGCCCACCCGGATGTCATGAACATTCTTCTGCAAATGCTGGATGAGGGTCGGATCACCGATTCCCAAGGCCGGACAGTGGATTTTTCCAACACCGTAATTTGCATGACCAGCAACGCCGGTTCTTCCGACAAATCGGGCATTGTGGGCTTTGGAAAATCGGAAAATGATATTTCCAAGGAAAAGGCCATGCGGGGATTGAAGGAATTTTTGCGGCCGGAGTTTTTGGGCCGGGTGGACGAAGTGGTGGTGTTCCACAACCTGGGCCACGAACAGCTTAAGCAGATCGCCGCATTGAAGCTGGACGAAATGAAACCTTCTTTGCAGGATCGTGGCATTGCCTTCCAATACGACGATGCTGCCTTGGAGAAACTGGCAAAGCTCAGCGACGACGGCGCCTATTCTGCCCGTGACCTGCAAAAAGTGATTCGCAAGGAAGTGGAGGATTCGATTGCAGCTTTGTTGATGAAGCGGTACGAAAACCCGCCGAAGCTGCTGGCACTGACCTGCATGGACGATCAGATCCAGTTGGTGACAGACTGAATAACTCGATTGAGGGCAGGCAGAAATGCTTGTCCTTATTTTTCGTAAATTTGATGGAAATCCAACCAAAAAACCTGTCGGTTTATGATATAATGATTGGTAAGGCCAATCATTCAGGCTGTCGAAAAAGTAAAACATAAAAGTTTTTAGTCCAGTTTTTTACAAAAAACTGGTGGGGGTACGAACCCCACGCAGTGGGTTCGAATCCCACACAGTGGATTCTG